>DAOWES010000120.1 GCA_030638385.1 Candidatus Cloacimonadota bacterium
AATTTGCCAAAGCAGAATCTTTACCAAGTGCAGATGAAGTTATTTGCCTGGAATATGAAGAATATTTGGCAACATTCGCACCCCAAAATAATGATGCGGTAATAATTATCACGCATGGGCATAAATATGATGCCCGGATTTTAGATACAATCTGTCAGCAAGATCTAACCTTGAAATATTTGGGGATGATTGGTTCGAAAGTGAAAGTGGATCAAATAAAAGATTTAATTAAACAAAATGGTTATGCCGGTAATCTAATTGAGCAACTATATGCGCCAATAGGACTTAATGTGGCTCGTAGAACAACAGAAGAAATTGCCATTGCCATTGTGGCAGAAATGCTGGCCGTTTATAACGAAGTGGAAGAAATAAAAAACATGAGCAGGAAATAGGAAAATTATGAAGAATCATTTTGCAGAATTGAAAAACTTGTTTTTGGTTAATGCTGATAATAATCAATTATCCATAATAATTAAGCGAATAATATTTTCAGTAATCATTTTATTGGTATTATGGATATTTAGTAGTCTCATTCGCCGAGTTATTGAATCCAAAATCAAAGATGTGAAGAACCGCTATCAATGGCGAAAAGTAATCAATTATATCACATATATCTTAATGTTTATTTTCATTGGTAGAATATGGCTAGAAGGAGTGCATTCTTTAGCTACCTTTTTAGGTTTGGTTTCTGCCGGTATTGCCATTGCCCTAAAAGATGTACTCACAAATTTAGCAGGTTGGATTTTTATCATTTCCCGCCGACCTTTTGAAGTGGGTGACCGTGTGGAAATTGATGGTAGTAAAGGCGATGTGATTGACCAACGAATTTATGCGTTTTCGATTTTGGAAATTGGAAATTGGGTTAGTGGAGATCGAAGTACCGGCCGGATTATTCATATTCCAAATGGGAAAATATTTAATAAAGCTCTGGCAAATTATGATAAAGGTTTTAAGTATATTTGGAATGAAATTCCTATATTGGTTACTTTTGAAAGTGATTGGAAAAAAGCAAAAAAGGTTTTACTCGATATTGCCAATCAACATTCTGATGTTACGTCTAAAAATGTGGAAAGACAGATTAAGCGGGCTGCCAGAAAATTTATGATCTATTATCGAAATCTTACTCCAATTGTCTATACGGATATCAAAGATTCCGGGATATTGTTAACAATTCGGTATTTGTGTGAAACAAGGAAAAAGCGTGGTAGTCGGGAAAAAATTCAAGAAGCAATTTTAGATGAGTTTGATAAACACAACGATATTAAGTTTGCTTATCCCACGACAAGATTTTACAAAGAAAGCGAATAGCAGGCGACCCAATATGTCACACTGAGCGGAGATGAAGTGCGATAGTGTTTAGGATGATTTTACAAAAAGGCGACAATTACCATTGTCGCCTTTTTGATTTTACAATTATTTTTTATTTTCTACCGCAGCTTTAATGAAGCTATAGAAAATTGGTTGTGGACTGTCCGGTCTTGTTTTGAATTCAGGATGATATTGAACTCCAATATAGAAAGGATGATCAGGGATTTCCACAATCTCCACCAAAAGATTATCTGGTGATGTTCCGGAAATAATCATGCCACTTTCTTCAATGATTTTGCGGTATTTATTATTAAATTCATAACGATGACGATGTCTTTCCGAAATGTTTTCATCATTGTAAATTGCATTAGCTAAACTACCCGGTTTGGTCTTACAAGGATAAGCTCCCAAACGCATCGAGCCACCCATCATATCAATATATTTCTGATCTTCCATCAAGTGGATGATAGGGTCTTTGCAAAATTCATCAAATTCACTGCTATAAGCTTCCGGTAAATTACATACATTTTTAGCAAATTCGATTACTGCTATCTGCATTCCCAAACATATTCCAAAAAATGGGATCTTATTTTTACGAGCATAATTGGCAATATCGACTTTACCATCAATTCCTCTGGTACCAAATCCACCCGGAACCAAAATACCATCAGAATCTGCTAGTTTTGCTTCCAAGTCATTATTAATATGTACTTGTTCCGAATCTACCCAATTAATGTTTAGTTTTACTCTATTTTTTGCGGCAGCGTGAATAAGGGCTGCTGATACACTTTTGTAGGCATCATGGTGATCTACATATTTTCCACAAACAGAGATTTTGACCTCTTTTTCCGAATGTAAGATATTATCGATAATTACTTCCCAATCGGAGAAATCAATTGGATTTTCTTTAATTTGAAGTTGCTTGCAAATGATTGAAGGAAGGTTCTCATTCATAAATACTTTTGGCACTTCATAAATGCATTCTACATCATAAGCATTGATAACATTCTTTTTGGGAACATTAGTGAAAAGCGCAATTTTATTTTTGATCTCTTCATTAAATGGCTTTTCCGAACGACATATTAGGATGTCAGGTTGAATACCAATCTCTCTAAGTTTGGTGGTTGCGTGTTGAGTTGGCTTAGTTTTAATCTCACCGGCAGCTTTGATATATGGTACATAAGTTAAGAACATAAATAGGCAATTTTCTGCACCAACTTCTAATCTAAACTGTCTGATCGCCTCTAAGTATGGTAAACTTTCAATATCACCAACAGTTCCACCAACTTCAGTGATAACCACATCGTGTCCTTCACCAATTTTTCTAATCAGACTTTTGATCTCATTTGTTATATGGGGAATAACTTGAACTGTTTTTCCTAAATAATCTCCACGTCTCTCTTTTTTTAATACTGTTTCGTAAATTTGTCCGGAAGTTGCATTTGAATTTGCTGAAAGCGCTTTTCCAATAAATCTTTCATAATGTCCAAGATCCAGGTCTGTTTCTGCTCCATCCTCTGTTACAAAAACTTCACCGTGCTGGAACGGGCTCATTGTTCCGGGATCAACGTTTAAATATGGATCAAATTTTTGCATGACCACATTGTATCCCATTTTTTTAATTAATAAACCGACCGAAGATGATGCGATTCCTTTTCCTAGTGAAGATAAAACTCCACCAATTACAAAAATGTGCTTTGCCATAATTTTGTTATTCCTTTCTATTTTTATTTGTTTTATTTAATTGCTCTTTCAATTTTTCCATTTTTAGTTGAGAGGAAGATATTCGATTCATCCTCGCAAAGAAAATTAAATGTTATATTCTCATTGATACATCTATCGTAAATATTGTAGTTTGTGAATGTCCCGATTTCGGGGTTAAAACCAATACAAAGAAGACAATTATTAGTACTATTCATCAGAGCATTTTGCAAGATGAAATTTTCTTTGCGTTCCACTTTGAAGGTAATGTATCGAATGGTGCCATTCTCAAAGAATATTTTAATATTCTCAAACAGATGATGGTGATAATAAACGCGTTCAAAGTTTATTATGCCATTCAAACTTTTGCGAATAAGTGGGAATTCTATAAAACCTGCCGGTAAAATGATCAAAGATGAATCGCTTTGATTACCGGAATTTATACTTGCTTCGTCTTTTACGATTTTAAATTCCAAAAGCTCTGTTACATTTTCTATCTTATAATTTGCCGAGGAAAAATATTTGTCTTTCAATTCGATTCCGGTTTTGTTCAAATATCGGTAATCACAATTTACCGCATCCGAATAGATTGAAACTAGCTTTTGGTAATCTTTTTGAAGATATTCAGCGAGTTGAAGATTAGGTAAATTTAGAAAAATGATCTTCTTATTATCTTCAAAGATCTTTTCCAGCAATTCATTGGTAGAATCAGTCATCTCTTGTGATTGCTGAGAAGAAGTTTCGTTAAAATCATTGGAAAATTTTTGCCAGCCAATTTCGATAAATCCATCTATCATTTCTATCCATTTTTTGTAGTAGGAAGGTGGGAGGGAATAGATATTGTCGGGCATTTCGTTGTAAAATCTATCTTGTAAATTTGTAGTAGTAATCTCCAAAATAGGAAAGGCTTGTCTTTTCCTAATAGCGACGGCCAATTCCTCGATAAGGGGAATTTCGATTAATTCTTTTTCACAATTTTTACGATTATTAATTTCACCGGATATGGAGATGACATCGTCTTTTTTTATTCTAAGTAGATTATTGATGATGTTAAAAGCTAATTCTGAATAAATTTTCATATCTTAGATATACCAACTTTCACCAAGCTTCACTTTTGTAAGCGAGGCTATTTTGTTATTTAAAATTTTGGAAGCAATGGTGGCAAATTTGGCTTCATTATCGGAAACATAAAATAGGTCTTTGCCAATTCCTTCCACTTCCGGTTCAGGAAGTATTTGGATAAGCTGTTGGGCGAT
>DAOWES010000153.1 GCA_030638385.1 Candidatus Cloacimonadota bacterium
TGCAATATTTTCCTTTCCTTGAAAATATTCAAATTGATGATTGTGAGGAATTTTATGATGAATAGAAAATGACACATTTAACGATAAGAGAAGATCTACAATCTCCTTTGTTTCTACAGTATCAAAAGAACTAGCATATATTACTTCTTTGGTTTTCCAATCCATTATCCCGGCACCGGTAGAAAATATTAAATAATCAATTGGAAATTCTGCACCAACTTTAGTTAAAAAAGAATTTACTGTCCTACCCGTTGCAATCACCCTAAGCCAAATACCTTCAATCTTAGATAGCGCCAACAAATTTTGATCAGCGACTTCACCATTTTTATTTGTTAAAGTTCCATCAAAATCTAAATAGATATGCTTTATCATTTACCTCTCTCCGAAAGATTCAAACCAACCATTTGAATTAAATAATTCATAATTTAACAAGTTTTGCAAAGACTCATTTTTCACTAAATCAAAATATCCAAATCAATTTCACTAAATTTACTGATTAAATAATCCGGCTGGAACTCTGCTAACTCCTCTTTGCTATTTGAACCTGTTGAAATTGAAATTATTTTCGCACCCAAGTGTTTAGCCGTTTTTATATCTAATATAGTATCCCCAATAACAATTATCTCATCAAAATCTTGTTGAAAATATTCTCTTGCTCTTTGCAATGCAACATCAGCAATATCAAAACGACTTAAGGCATCTTCTCCAAATCCACCACACGGAAAGCTGTTCCAAACCCCAATTTTCCTTAGCTTATACTCAGCCCCCACACTCAATTCGCCGGTAATAAGAGCAAGCTTACAATTATTTGAAACTAATTGTTTAATAAAATCTAAAGCATCTGCATTCTCACACCAAATATCGGTAAGATAATATTCATCCAAATAATGCTTATATAAATCAAGAAATCCATTCCACAACTCTTCATTTAATTCCATTTGATTATTTGCCAAAACTTCCATAAAAACGTCTTTATCACTTCTTGCGGAATTATCCACACCCTTCATGCCATCCGTAATTTCCAAAAATCCATCAATAGCCTTTTCAAACGAAATATCCGTATCCGGATTTCGTTTGATAATCGTTCCGTTTATATCAAAAAAAATAATTTTGCTCATATTAATCTCCTTCAAACGGACATTTTAATCATCTCTTAATTCTGTCAAATCGATAATATTTGTAAAATTACAATTCAATTGTTTTTTGTTATCCCTAAATAGCATAACAAATTATCATATTTCAAAAGTAATAATTATCCCAAAACCGTCATCATCAGAGAATGATCAAGATTATTTTGCAAAATAAATTACTAATTCGGGATCATATCTTTTCTTCTTTGAATAAATTGAAATTTAATTATATCGATAATTCATTATTGCTAGCTTTATTCTTGACAGATAAGTCTAACAACTTAAAAAAGTCAAAGATTCAAATTATTTAAGCAAGGGAGATCTTATGAAAAAAAGTTTTAGATTATTATTCGCAATAGTAATTATTGCCTCATTTTTGCTTTCAGCTTGTGCTCCGCCACCACCACCGGTAGCGAAAGACCAACTTGAAACAGCAGAACAAAATGCAATTCAATTAGAGAAAGAAGCATCAAGATTAGAAGCTGAGATGAACTCTTTGAAAGAAGAAGTATCAAACAAAGAAGCGGAACTTGAAAGTTTGAAAAAATATCAAAAGAAACTTGAAGCCGGTGAATAGGAGAAAAAATGAAAAAATTTATACTTATCACACTTATCACACTCCTAGCTATTCCTGCTTTCTTACAAGCTAAAGTTGTTTATCTTGGAGAAGAAGAATACAAAGAACTCAAAAAAGAAGAAAGACTGAATTATTGGGACAGATTAGAAACTGAACTTGCAACACTTCAACAAAGAAAAGCAGATGCTTTGGCTGATTCAGCGAAATTTGCTAATCGCATAAACGAACTTCAAGTAGAGCTTAATAATGCTAACACTGAATATGATGCGGTTTATAATGAGATTATGACTTTTATTGGAATCAATAAATCAGATCTTGCTGCAGTTAAAAATAAAATTAATTATTACAATAAAAATATCAAAAACTGGAACAAACTTTCAGACAAAGAACTTTGGAGCACCAAAAAAGAAATTCGTTCTTTAGTAACTGAATATAATGAATTCAAAGTAACAAAAGCTGCTAAAGCTCCCGATTTTAGAAATGAGTTTTCTGATCTAAATAATAAAATTGCCAACTTAGAAGCCAACTTACAAGCAGCAAAACCTAAATATTATGAAGATGAATATACTATTGTTAAAGGTGATTGGCTTTCAAAAATTGCCGGTTACAGCTTCATTTACAACGATATTTCCAAATGGCCTATAATCTATCGTGCAAATCGCGATCAGATTAAAGATCCTAACCTCATTCATCCTAACCAAGTTATTAAAATTCCTCGCGGTCTTCCTTATTCTTGGAAAGTATATAAAGGTGAATGCCTTTGGAAAATTGCATCATACCCTGAAGTTTATGGTGATGCTGTGAAATGGCCTCTTATTTATCGTGCCAACAAAGATCAAATTAAAGATCCTGACTTGATTTATCCAAATCAAATATTTGAGATTCCTAGAGACTAATATTTATAGTAAACATAGCAAGAAAGCCTCTCTATACGAGAGGCTTTCTTTTCTAAATAAAGGTCTAAAATGAAAATAAGCAAAAGCAATCTCCTCTTCTTTTCGGCTGTTATTATAGCCATTATCTTCATCATCTCCAACCCCTATAAATTATCTTACTCAAAATATAATTTAGATTTAGGACAAATTTCCGATAGAGATATCATCGCCCCTTTTGATTTTTCCATCCATAAATCATCCGAAACCATAAAAGCCGATAAAAAAAAAGCTGCTTCCCAAACTGAAAACATTTATAAAGTTTCTGAAAATTTGAAATTTAACGCTCAGAAAAACTTAGATTTTATCTTTCAACATTTCAATATTACCGAATCGTCAAATAATAGTGAAACTATTCGTCAAAAGCTAATTCAAAATGGCTATGAACTCTCATTATCATCTGTTGATTTTTTAATTAACCTCGAGAATCGAACAAATATTTATGAATATATCACCTCTGAAACTTCGCGAATTTTCAACATTGGTATCTATTCTGAAAACATACTTAAAAGCAAAATTTACTTACACCACAACAATAAAACCAAAAGCTATAATTTAAATAGATTATATTCACTTGATGAAGCAAAAGCAAAACTCATCACCAAGAAAAATGGAAAAATTTTTAAACAAATAGTTAAAGAATTGGCAGACATAATTCTCATAGAAAACATCGTAGTAGATGAAGAATTATCTAACCTTGCAAAAGAGAAAGCTCGCGAGGAAGTTAAACTTACAATTGGTAAAGTTCAGAAAAATGAGAAAATTGTTGGTAAAAATCAAAAAATCACCTTTATTGAGCTGAGTAAATTGAACTCTTTAAAACGTGCTTTAGAAGAGAATAAACGTCAAAAAAGTACTTTTGAAACAATCCTCTCCGCTTTGGGGGCATTTGTTTTTGTACTTTTCCTACTACATCTTTTTCAATTTTTACTCATTCAATTATTCCCCGAAGATTACTCCTCAGATGCTTCTCTTCTCATCATCTCATCAATAATCATTGGAACAATTTTACTGACCGTATTAACCAATAACCTATTCAAATTCCCACAGTTAATCATTCCGGTCATACTACCGGTGTTATTAATCTCAGTCCTTTATGACATTAAGCTGGGAATTCTTTATAATTTTATCAATTTTATACTTATCGCTTTTTTCCTTAATTGGAATTTCATCGATCCCATGATTTATAGCCTCACAGCTATAGCCGGAATTACCATCTTGCATAGGATGAAAAAAAAGCAAAATTACTACCATCTCGCATTTTACCTTTTCTTTGCCTACTCAATCTTTTCGATAGCGATCTCCTTGATTCATTTTGATGAGATATCTATTATCCTCTCAAATTTATTTTCAGGATTACTTTCGATTGTAATCTCGATGATAGGCCTGGTTATACTCACTCCGGTTATTGAACGAAAACTAAACATGGCCACCAAGCAATTACTTCTGGAACTTCTGGATTTTGATAATCCACTTCTAAAAAAAATATCTTTGGCAATTCCGGGGACATATCATCATGCCCTTATCGTGGGAAATCTTGCCGAAAGTGCTGCTGAAGCAATCGGAGCAAATCATTTACTAACCAGAGTTGCCAGCTACTATCACGATATTGGGAAAATTGAAAATCCCGATTTTTTTATTGAGAATAATTCTAATTCATCTGCGCTTCATGATAAAATGTTACCAAACCAAAGTGCCCTTCTCATCAAAAAACATATTAAAGACGGAATGACTTTAGCCACAAAATATCACCTTCCAAAACAAGTTATTAATATTTTACAACAACATCATGGCACAGCATATATTCGCTATTTTCATACAAAAGCTAAAGAAGCCGGATTGGATATCGATGAAAATGATTTTAAATATGATGGGCCCAAACCTCAAACAAAGGAAGCAGCCATAGTGATGATTGCCGATATCGTGGAATCTACCACAAAATCATTATCGGAAATTGAACCGAAAATTGTAGATAAAGTACTTTCAGAAACCGTAAATAGATTAATATTGGAAGGTCAATTGGACGAAACGCCAATTTCACTTGAAGAGCTTTCCAAAATAAAAAGTGCAATGGCACCAATTATCAATGGTGTATATAGCAAAAGGATTGAGTACCCCAAAAATGATAACGCTGAAAATTGAAAACAACACAGATAAGCAAATAGATAAAGCTATTTTTGAGCAGGTATTGGCAGCAATTACCGAAGAGAATATTCGACCCAATGCAGAAATAGCCCTTTTATTGACAGATGATGATACTGTTCAAGAACTAAATCGGAAATATCGTGGGAAAAATAGTAAAACAGATGTCTTAACTTTCTCTTCCCAAATACCGAACCTTCCATTTTTAGGAGATATTATCATTGACACCAGTACTGCGGAAAGCCAAAAAGGTAGCTGGTCATTAGAAGAGGAGTTACAACAACTTTTCTTGCACGGAGTTTTACACCTTTTGGGATATGACCATATCTCTGCCAAGCAAAAAAAGGTGATGAATGAGAAAGAAAACAGATATAGAAAAATATTAAAAAACATTAAATTAGGAGAATAATTAATCGTGGACGAGAGTTTTTCGCAAGCTTTACTACTGTTATCGTACCTGATACTTTCAGCTTTTTTTTCAGGCTCGGAAACAGCTTTTTTTTCACTTACCAAAATCCAATTAAAGCAACTTGAAAACACAGACAGCAAATCATCTATACGCATATTCAATTTATTAAAACGCCCCAATCAATTGCTGATTCTAGTCTTATTAGGAAACACAATTGTAAATGTGGCCGCTTCAACCACAGCCGCCTTACTGGCAATCAACATTGGCGAGAGCTTTATGCTTCCAAGATGGCTGATATTGATCTTTGAAGTTGTATTGATGACTTTTGTACTTTTGGTAATAGGCGAGATTACTCCCAAATTATTAGCCTTCTCTTCGCCGGTGAAATTTGCCAAATTCTCCGGATTTTTCCTAAATATACTAAGAATCATCTTATGGCCGGTTATCCAGATATTGGATTTAGTAAGTAAATTATTTTCTCATGGCAAAGATCATCGAAGTAGTAACATGACGACCGAGGAGCTAAAGCACTTATTGCATTCAAATTCGAATCAAACAGAGTTAGCTAAAACAGAAAAAGATATCATCACAAGTATTTTTCGATTCTCTTCAACTTTAGCGAAAGAGATAATGATCCCTCGTGTTGATCTTATTACAGCTGAAATATCAGATGGTATCGATGAGATCAAAAAGAAAATAATGGAGTCCGGACACTCTAAAATCCCCATATACAAAAAAAATATCGATAATATCATCGGCTTTGTTTATGCAAAAGATATCTTATTATCAAAAGAGATAAAAACTGCAAATTCCCTTCTCAGACCAGCTCTCTTCATTACCGAAAATACAAAAATTCAAAATTTATTGAATCAATTCCAAACAAAACAAATTCAAGTTTCTATTGTTGTGGATGAATATGGTGGAACTTCCGGGTTAATTACTTTGGAAGATATCTTAGAAGAATTAGTTGGAGAAATCATGGATGAATACGACACTGAAAAACTTCCGATCACTAAAATCCATGATTACAAATATGAGATTAATGGAGCAGTATCAATTTCGGAATTAAATGATAAATTTAGATTAGGAATCGATTCTGATAAATATGATAATCTCGCAGAATTTTTATATGATAGATTTAACAAAGTTCCTACCAAAAATGAGTCGATCAATTTTGAGGGCAAAGCAATTTTTTCAGTTTCCAATATTAAAAATCAGCGAATAAATTTCGTTCAGATGCAACTAATACAAGATGATGAAGAAATTACTAATTAATCTTATATTCTGGGCAATTCTAAGCTTAGCAGTAGCCGAAGAGTTGGAGCTTCATATCAAATATTTGGGTATTCCAATGGTGAAAGTGAATATAGTGGATGAGCAAAATACTATCACTACCAAAGCAAATGCAGTGGGGTTAGCCGGAATTGCCGCCAAGATGAACAACACTTATATTTCTTCCTATAATGGAGAATATCTTACCACCAAGTATTCCAAATATATTTTCCAAAAAGATTACACAGAAGAGCGACAAACAAATTATTTTCGTGAACAAAAGCTCGCGGAGCGAATTAATTTTAAACCGAGGGAAGAGATTGTAAATTACCCGATAAATGAGCAAAGTAGAGATTTTTTTGCAGCCTTGTTTTATCTTAGAAAAATCGACGATATAACAAACGGCAACCTTTGGTTAGATGCAAATAAATCTATTTGGAAAACTCATTATGAGAAAGTTGGAAATGAAAAAATTAAAACTATTTTTGGAAAAATAAATACAATAATGGTTAAATTAACATTTGAAAAAATATCTACCTTACCTAAAGAAAATACAGATATGCTAACAAATAATTTGGTTAATGAAGAAAAAAGTTTATTGTTATGGTTTTCCTCAGATAATGAACGCATCCCGGTTCGAGCTGAATTTATGATGAGGCCATTCCCGGTTGTATGGGAGCTAAAAAAATATGAGAAGTAGAATTTATACCATTTTATTCATCTTGTGGATTGCAATAATTTTAATTTTAACATCAATTCCCAAATTGCACAATCCACTTTCAGATAAAATATTAAATATCGATAAACTGGCGCATCTAATTATTTATTTAATCTTTGCCTTTCTTTTTACCAAGATGAATAAACACAAAACAGCAAAACAAAATGCAACCAGCCTAATTTACTTAGCTTTATTTGTGCCCTTACTGGATGAACTGCATCAAATACCAATTCCGGGGCGAACCTTTAGCTATTATGATATGATGGCAGATACACTCGGTTTTTTAGTGATAATTATTTATAATAAATGTGCAAAGCCTAAACTTTCTTTCTCTTTAAAGTAACCACTACTTCATATTTATAGGGTGGTTTATCCCAAATTTCCATATCTCTATAATCCAATGGATTTTGCATAATTTCTTCTTCTGTTACTTCAATAACTTTCTTCTCTTTGTCAATAACCCAAAATGTTGTTTGAGTTTGTGTTTTCTTCGTTGCCATAAGTTCTCCTCTAATTTCATATTCCGGATGCTCTTCTATATATTGTGTTAGCATCTCAATCGATATCTTCGAGACATACTCTTTACAAGACATCTTTCTATCACAGCTGGCTGCACAAACAACCAGATCGGTGAATTGTTTGTTTTTGGGACAAACTACCAAATTTTGATTTTTTCTTTTTTTAACTCTCATTTACTTAGATTAGTTTGTACTTTCTTAAACTATCCTCTAATATTTGTTTATTTACCTCTTCCATATAATATAAAGGAAGTCTAATTTCATTCTTAATCATATTCATTTGAAACAAAGCATGCTTCACGGGAATTGGATTTGTTTCGATGAATAAAAGATTATTGATTTCCAATAATTCCAGATGAATTTTTAGGGCATCTTGATAGTTTCCATCTAAAGCCAATTGAATGAGATCATGCATTTTTTGAGGAAGAACATTGGCAGTAACCGAGACTGTTCCTTGGGCGCCACAACTCATATAAGCCAAATTAAGTGCATCTTCCCCACTCATAACCGAAAATCCTGCCGGAGCATCTTTTACAATTTTGGAAACCTGAACTAAATCTCCACTTGCTTCCTTAATCCCAATAATATTACTAAATTCATGGGCTAATTTAAGAGTTGTCTCTGCAGAAATATTCACAGCGGTTCTGCCGGGAACATTGTAAATAACCAAAGGAATATCAGTGCTTTCTGCTACTTTCTTGAAATAATGATACAACCCATTTTGAGTAGGTTTGTTATAATATGGCGTAATTACTAAGGCAATATCTGCGCCCCACATTTTTGCTTTGCTTGTGGCTGAAATTGTGTGCTGAATATTATTTGTTCCGGTTCCTACCATCACAGGCACGCGACCGGCTATTTTCTTCACACCAAATCGTACTAGTCTCTCTTTTTCATCACCGGCAAGAGCTGGAGATTCTCCGGTGGTACCACAAAACAAAATTCCATCAGTACTATTTTTTAGATGTAAATCGATAAGATTTTCCAAAGCGGTATAATCTATTTCATTATTATTAAAAGGCGTTACTAAAGCAACATATGAACCCTTTAGCATAATTCCTCCTTACTCTTTTAAATTTTGGATTTCCATAAACTTTGAAAACAAATTATTGAGCGGGTTAGATAAAGTCAACAATAAGATTATGTTTCATTTTATGCGATTTAAGGTGCTTTCTAACTTTCAGATAATTAACTCATTTTGGTTTATTTTTTGACCTCATCCCGACTCGCAAAAGATCCCCCAAACTGTCCCCTTGTAAATGGGGACAGTTTGGGGATTTAATCATGTCATAACTGCTTTTGTCTCTTTTATTCTTCCTATTATTCTTATGTTCCTTCTAAGATTCGGCTCTGAACAAAGTGAAGAACGATATCTGCA
>DAOWES010000173.1 GCA_030638385.1 Candidatus Cloacimonadota bacterium
AATGGACGGTTTTTTGAGAGATTCTCTACAAACGATTTGTGAAGAGAAGGGTGTTTTGTTCACAATTGCACGACAAGCAACGAATGCAACTGAAAAAACAGAGATATTGCATGAAAGCTTTCAGAGAGATGCAATTTCTATCTTCCGAAGAGTTATATAAAACAGAAAATATCTCAGAAATGGAATATATTGGCGCAAAAAGTAGCTATAAAGCTGCTCAAGCAAATTATCTGGGCGCAGAAGCAAGTTTGAAAATACAGCAACGTCAGTTGGCAAATTCTACTTTCACTTCTCCAATTGCCGGTTATATCGCTAACCTTGATTTGGAAGTAGGCCAAATGGTTGGTGTCGGAACTCACATCGCCTCAATTGTGAATATCAAAAAAATGATAATTAAAACCGGTGTGAGTAGTAAGGACATCATCAAGATCAAGAAAAATCAAATTGCTGATCTTGAACTAGAAGATTTGGGCAAAAAATATAAAGGTCGAGTAAGTGGAGTGGGCTTAAAGCCGATTAATAATTCAGCGAACTATCCGATCGAAATTGTTTTGGATAATAAAAATAAAGAGATTCTACCGGGAATGATTGTGCAGGGAAAAATCTTAAGTAAATTGAATAAACAAGTTATCTACATCTCTCAGGATAATATTATCGAACGTTATGATGAAAAAATTGTGTTTATAATATCAGACGGAAAAGTGGAAAAGAGAAATCTGAAACTTGGTAAGAAACTAAATGAATATGTAATTGTGAAATCCGGTTTGAATGAAGGTGAAAAACTTGTTGTTCAAGGTTATGATAACTTAAGTGAAACTAGTAAAGTGATAATTAAGTAAGGAGAGGTGATGAGTTTAGCAGAATTTTCCGTAAAAAATAATGTACTTATTAATATGATCATGATCGTGGTATTTATTTTGGGAATTATTACAATGATTAATATTCCCAAAGAGGAGATGCCAACGGTAGACTTTGGAGCATTTTATATTTTTGTAAATTATCGGGGTGTTTCACCGGCAGATGTTGAAACACTTATGATAGATAAAATTGAAGATGAACTAATTGATCTTGATAATGTGGATGAGATGATCTCAACAGCATCAGAGGGTATGGCAACCATTTATATTAAGATGGAAGCAAATGCAGATATCGATGATGCTTGGGATGAGCTGAATACTGAAATGGATAAAGTAAAAGACTTACCCGATGCTGCATCCGATCCCGTTGTTCTTAGATTGAATATGAGAGAAATTAATGAGATGTGTACCATTGCTTTGGGTGGCGAGTTTACACCAAATTCCATTCGCGAACTGGCGGAAGATTTCAAAGAAGAAATTATGGATTTGGAAAATATCTCAAAAGTGGAAGTTGAAGGAACCAGAGAGCGACAAATTTGGATAGAAAGTGATTTAAACAGACTAAATGAATATGGCCTTTCTTTAAATGATATAAACAACGCTGTTACCATGCGAAATATGAATCGCCCCGGTGGTTCGATCAATTTTGGGAATTCGGAATATCTCATCCGAACAGTCGGAGAATTTGAAAATCTTGATAATATTTCCGAAATGATTATTAGAATGGATGAAAATGGCAGAGCAATTCGTATAAATGATGTTGCGCTGGTGAGTGATACTTTGGAAGAATGTACTACCATTAGTAGATTAGATGGCATGCAAGCTGTTACTATGGACGTCTTTATGAAAGCTGAAGGTAATATTATCAAAGTCATGAAAGATGTTCGGGCAAAATCTGCTGAATTTAAAGAGAGAATACCGAATTTGAAATTGGAAGTGAGAAATGATAGCTCTATTAATGTTAATAATAGTATTTCCACTCTTAGTAATAATGCGATGATGGGTATTATTTTGGTGTTTATCGTTTTATGGATTTTCATCGGATGGCGAAATGCGCTATTTGCAGCTTGGGGTATTCCCTTTAGTTTCATGCTCACATTTGTTCTTATGCGACAATTTGATGTTACAATGAATAACCTAAGTTTATTTGGTTTAATTTTAGTTTTGGGAATGATTGTAGATGATGCAATTATTGTGCTGGAAAATATTCATCGCTACCGAGAGCAAGGATATAACCTAAAAGATGCTGCCATTTTGGGAACGAAAGAAATTACCTGGCCGGTTGTTGCTGCCGTGGCTACTACTTGTGCTGCCTTTATGCCAATGTTGCTTATGGAAGGTATGATGGGAAAATTTATGGCCGTATTCCCCATTGTTGTTTCTTTGGCTCTTGTTGCTTCTTTGCTTGAGTGCTTGGTTATCTTACCTTCACACGTGGCAGAATTTGGATCCAAAAAAGTAGATGGAAAGAAAAGTCATCCTATTAATGATTGGCTAAAAAAACATTATCGAAGAATGGTGAAAAAAGCATTGAAGCGTCGTGGAATTACTATGCTCATCGTTTTGGCTGCCTTGATTTTGGCTTTATCTGCTTTCCCCTTTAAACTCATTAAATTTGAATTCTTTCCTAAAAATAATGTGAAAACCATAATTATTAATGCCGAAACTCCAACCGGTACAAATTTGGAAGAGACTGAAAAAGTAGTTAGCCAAATAGAAAATTATATTATGAATATGAAAGAGAAGGATGAGGTTGAAGCAATTGTTTCCACAGTTGGTCAATATAGCCAAGATCATAGAGTTATGAAAGCAACCAGTAACGCAGAGATAAAAATTGATGTGCTGGATTCGGATAAACTTACTGTTCCGCTTTCGGAAATTAAAAATTCCATTCGAAACTATCTCGATACATTGCCGGGATTATATTCATATCAGTTTAAAGAAGGTGGAAAAGGCGGACCGCCAACCGGAAAGGCTATCGAACTTTTAGTTAAAGGCGAAAATATGGATAAGCTAGAACACATCTCCACATATTTGCTGAATGAAATTGAAAACATTCCGGGAACTGCTGATTTGGAATCAAGTATTTCAGAAGGTAAAAAAGAGATTCAGATTGTGCCTAATTATGAAAAATTAGCCTTACACGGGCTTTCTGTACAATCAGTTGCTTCGCTTATATCAACTGCATCTTATGGCTCAAATATCTCTAAATATCGCGGTTCCGGTATGGATGAACATGATATTGTACTGCGAGTAAAGGAATCTCAAATTGATGATTTGGAAGATATAGAAAATCTTAAAATTCGTTCACCAAAAGGATATTTGGTTGCTGTGAAAGATATGGCAAATTTGGAAATTGTAACTGGATATTCAGAGTTCAAGCATCATAATGGGAAACGACAAATTTCCATTACAGGTGATGTGACAACTTATATTGAAAATGGGGTAACGAAAACTCGTACTTCTGATGAAATAACAAAAATTCTTCGGGGAGATATCCTTAGCAGACAGTCCGGGGTTTTGAAGGATTTTTCAAAGAAATTTCCGGGATATACCTTGGAATTTGGTGGAAGCGCTAAACAGCAATCTAAAGTTACAGGCTCATTGATTACTGCTTTATTGATCTCTTTGCTTCTGGTTTATACAATCCTGGCAACTCAGTTCCACTCTTATGTGCAACCGCTAATCGTGATGATCGCTATTCCATTTGCAGTGATTGGCGTAATCTTTGGCCTGGTTATTACAAATCTCCCTTTCTCAATGAATACGATGATTGCGATTCTTGCTCTGGCCGGAGTGGTTGTGAATGATTCTTTGGTGTTGGTGGATTTTGTAAACCGTGAACGCCAAAAAGGAGTTGATAGATGGAATTCACTGATTGATGCCGGGGCTACACGCTTACGCCCAATCTTGATGACAACTGTAACTACGATAGCCGGATTTATACCGATTATTCTCTCTACTTCTGCTGCTACCGAACAATGGAAATCAATGGCGGTGGCTATTGCTTTTGGTTTGGCATTTGCAACTCTGCTAACTTTGTTTGTTATTCCGGTAATTTACAGTTTAGTAGATTCTCTTTTTGGAAAATTACGTATGACACATTTCAAAACTCATCAATCCTTTGATGATTGTGTAGATATGAACGATTAGATAGATTAAAATTAAATGCCCGGGGTTCGATTAAATTGATCGGACTCCGGGCTTAACTTTCTAGCTCTCGAAAGCGATAATGCGCATTGTCACCTCTTATCACTTTGCTGTTCCTATAACTACTCTTTCCTACTTGTGTTAATTTACTGAAAAATCTCGTGATTTATTATTGCTCAATAAATTACGGTAAAATTTAAACAATAAAAAAAACTTGAGTCAAGCCAGTAAAAGCTGACTCAACTCAAGTTTTTCTTCATAAATTGTCACAATATCAAAAAGCGTAAACTATTCCACCGATATGGTAAGTGTTTTTCATTTCAGCGGTTTTCATATATTTTGCTCGATAAGAAATTCCCCAACTCTTGTTGAAATAGATATTAATGATACTTGAAGCAATATCGAAATAATCATTTTCTTTCAGATCGATCTTTCCATGATATTTCAATTTCAAATCGATAAAATGATAAAATGTTACTTTGAAATTCATTCCTGCTATAGCATAATACGAATCGTCGTCAATATCAGTTACCGGCATAGGCATTCCCGGAATTGTAAAATCTATATCTCCTCTAATAATATCTGTTTCTAATCCCAGCCAGGGCATTAAGGAGTATTTGATCTTATTCTCTCCAAAATAGAAATATTTTCCTGCCCGTAAATAGGGAGCATAAATGTCTTGAGATAATTCAAAATTGGAAAATGGAACAATCTTGTCTGTTTTAGTTTCCATCCTGATAAATTCGATTCCGGCTCCGATTACATATTCACTTTTCTCTTTAGCTCCCGGATAATAATCAAAAATGAAATGTGTTCCCCATAAACTACTGTAATTCAAATCCTCGGAATTATACACAAAGGCATTCCATTGGTATTTTCCCGGATTAATGCTTTGAAGATAAAGCCCTTTGAGTAATGAATTATCTTTCAAACTTAATCCATTTGAACTTCCTTCTATTGTTTTACTCATGTCATTTTCAATGGTTCCTAAATATGGGGTTATCACACGAATTGTTTCTGCATAAATGGAACTGATAATTAAAAATGAAATAATAAAAATAGCGATTATCTTTTTCATGTCTTCTGTTCTCCTTTTTATTTTACTTAAGTTTCCAGCTTGTATTAATTTACTGAAAAGTAGCAAATAACACAATAAGGTATTTTCTGGAAATGCTTCCATTCTTAATGTTGACTCAAATGTAATGCCAACATCATCATCTGCCCTAAAGCCTTTCGCAACTTTCCGCTCTCCAGGATTATTGTCCTTGTATTGGCAGGCTTTAACTCTTTATGTATCAGATAATTACTTGATGAATCCGCATGGTTGTCTCGTGTTTTTATCTGCTTAATAAATTCATACTTCTAGGGAGGGAACTTCTTGTCAATAAAAATGAGAATCAATCGCAAAAGAATGTGCGTGCTTGAAAACTTGTGGCTAATCTTTCCGGCTTTTCTTATGTTCCCTTCACTGTGAATCGGGAGAGTGATAACAGGGTGAGGGTAGAATATCTCCAGCTTAATGTCTTATATTTTTGTTTAAAGAAAACAATTTTCCTCATCACTAAGTCGTAAAGCAATAACTACTTGAATATTCTCTCGAAAGCGACAATGGCATTGTCGGTTCTTATAATTTTTGCTGTTTCTGTTATTAGTTTTGTTCGTTGCTAATAATCACCACAATTCTCCCCCGCGTCACCTCTTTTTCGCTTTTTCCAATATACTTTTTATTACAATTTGACAAAGAAAAGAAAAACTTAATTTTGGAAACGGAATAAATCAATCGTATTAGGAGTAAAATATGAAGAATAAATTAATTACAATTTTTTTGCTGATTTCAGCAATTCTCTCTGCAAATTCAATTTTCTCATTTGACGGTATGCCAAATAGAAAATATGGAAATGATCTCTATTCAACAGGTCTTGGTGATGCCGGAATAAATGACCTTTTTAGAATTAATACAAGCTATGAAAATCCTTCTATGATGGTTTCTGCAAATAATGTAGTCTATTCCACAGCTATTAGTTTTGGTTATCAGGATTACGAAGATGCAGACGGTAAGACTTTCCGCGCGGATGGATTTTATCTTCCCTATTTTACCGCCGCAGTGCCTATCATAAACCACCGCATTGGCATTAAATACAGCTTAATGGCTTCGGGGAATTTAGACACTTATGGAGAATCTAGCTTAATTTTGGAAGATGAAACCAAACTTGAATATGAAGAGAAAAATTCGATAATTTCAAATATTTATAAAATCGATTTTGCTTATGCATTTAAAAACAAATTTGTAAATGTGGGTGTGTCGGGAAATTATTATATTGGTCATCGCATCCATTATTGGGGAGCTGATTTTGAAGATGCAACTTTGATTGATAGCAAATATGAGAAAAAAGAATTATTCAAAAATCCCGGATTTACAATTGGCTTAAGCAAAAGATTAGCAAGATTTTCACTTGGACTCAGTTACTCTTCGGCGGTTCATCTTGATGGGAAAAGTACATTTGTTTATAACCATGTTCCATATGAAGATATTTTAGATGAAGTTGATTATCTTTTCGAAGTTCCTGCCAAGCTTACCGGTGGTATGGCATTAAAATTTGCTGAGAGCTATAAAATTTCTGCAGATGTACATTATGAATTGTGGGAAGATACCAAAACTTATGATAAAAACACTTTTAAACTTTCTGCCGGAATCTCTTATGATCCGCTTAGTGGTTATGGAAAGTGGTATGAAAGTATCCCCTTAAGAGTGGGCGTTTCATACAGAGAATTACCTTTCGAGGTTAATAATGAAGCAATTAATGAACTAAAAGCAAGTTTCGGACTTTCACTGCCCTTAGAATCTCCAAATAAAAAGATCGATCTTGCAGTCGAATATATCACCCGCGGCGATAATGAATTAAATGGATTATCCGAGAATTCAATAATGTTTTCTGTCGGCATAACGGGCTTTGATATTTTTTCTAAACGCTATAAAAAAATTGAAGAGAAAGATATTCCCAAAGCGGATTTTTAGAAGATGAAATTTAGGTTAGATACAGCTGACAGTTCCGGAACTATTTATCAGCAAATAGTTAGAAATCGAAACTTTAATGATGATTTTATAGCTAGTGATATGAGCACTTTGCCCGATATGTACAAGATGAAAGATCTGGGAAAAGCGGCAGACAGAATTATCAAAGCGATCAGGGAAAAAGAGAAAATAATTATTTTTGGCCATGATGATCTTGATGGAATCACAGCGACCTATCTGCTTTTTGATTTTCTGGAGAGTGCAGGTTCGCAGGCACATTATTACTATATTCCCAATAGATTATTAGAAAATCATGGAATGCA
>DAOWES010000244.1 GCA_030638385.1 Candidatus Cloacimonadota bacterium
CTTAGCCATAATACCGGAGAACAAAAAGGGATTGCCGGTCTTGGAGGCAATATACTGAGTTCATTTCTAAGTGGTGATAACTAAAATTTAGGAGATTTAATGAAATCAGTTGGAATTGCTTTAGGCGGTGGTGGTGCCCGTGGATTATGCCACATTCAATTTCTCAAAACACTTGATGAGATGAATATAAAACCTACCATTATTTCAGGAACTAGCATTGGTGCGATTATTGGAGCTTTTTATGCTGCCGGATTAAGCGGTTTGAAAATCGAAGAGATACTAAATAATTTAAACCTTTTAGATTATGGAAAATTTTTTGATTTTACACTGTTCAGTAATACAGGAATTATCAAAGGAAATGCCTTCGAAAATTTTATAGCAAAACATTTACCGGTTGATAAATTTGAAGATCTTGCTATTCCACTTAAGATAGTTGCTACGAATTTTTGGAAAAGAGAGCAGGTTGTGTTTGATTCAGGATACATTATCCCGGCAATTCGAGCCAGCATTTCCGTTCCCGGAATATTTGATCCTGTAAAAATTAATGATGTTGTGCTTACAGATGGTGGCGCAACCAATCCCGTGCCATTTGATATTATTGCTGATAAGTGTGATATAAATATTGCCATTGATGTTTCGGGAAAAGCCAATCCCAAAAGTAAAAGCAAAATTCCATCGATAAGCGAATGCGTTCTTACTTCCTTTCATATAATGGAAAAAGCTGTTGTGGAAAACAAAATGAAATTGGTGAAACCGGATATTTTCATTAAACCAAATCTGTATGATATTCAACTTATGGAATTTCATAAATCTAAAGAAATTTTAAAGAGTGTAGAACCAAATTTAGATTTATTTAAAGATCTATTGAATGAGAAAATTTACCCTAAAAAAAAGTATTTTAATTTTATGCATAAAAAATAATTTTGGCAGATAATCTATAGACTAATATCTACATTAATTAGCGATAAAACAATGATTTATTGACAAATATTAGGGATAAATTGTTTAAGAGTTCAACATAAAAGCTAGGAGAAAATTCAATGAAAAAAATATTTTTTATAATAATAATGTTAATAACAGGAGGAATTATTTTGGCAGAAACTATAAACGTAACCATGCAAACAACCATGGGAGATATCAAGTTAGAGTTGTATCCGGATGTTGCACCCAAAACAGTTGCAAATTTTGTACAGTTGGCAAATGGAACTAAGGAATTCACAGATCCCCAAACAAACGAAAAAGTAAAAAGAGCTTTCTACGATGGCATTAAATTTCATCGCGTAATTAGTGATTTCATGATTCAAAGCGGATGCCCACTTGGCACAGGTACAGGTGGACCAGGCTACTCTTTTGAAGATGAATGCTACGATGCAGGACAACCATTAACCGGCGAGCTGAAATCTGATGCTGAAGCAATGTTGATATTCTCAGAAGTAATAATGCCATTTTTACAAAGTGGTGGAAAAGATGAGGATTTGACTGCTATCGTTGATGAATGTGTGAAAAAGCAAAATGGCGCAAGCATCTTAAAACACCCGGTTGAATTTTATTTAGAAAAGACAGGCAGAACCGAACCATTATCTAGCAAAGGCAACCTGAAAGCAAGTATTGACTATGGTACAATTTGTATGGCAAATGCCGGACCGAACACAAACGGTTCTCAATTCTTCATCGTTACCAAAAAAGATGGTTGCAGTTGGTTAAATGGCAAGCATACTGTTTTTGGAAAAGTTATCGAAGGCATGGATATAGCTCATCTAATTGAAAATGTGAAAAAAGATGGCAATGACAAACCTGACGAAGATGTAATTATCAAAAAAGTGATAATTGAAAATTAAATAAATTAAATCTTCAGGTAATTTTTTAGGGTTAGATCAATAACGATCTAGCCCTTTTTTATTGTATCTGCCGAGGAGCTTTTCTAAAAAAAGTGTCTTTCCGCCAGAGGTTTACCAGCCATGCCAGAGGCAGGCAAGCCTTTGGATGGCGAACAAGTCTGAGGATATCTTCTTGCTGATTCCCTCGAAAAATCTACCTATATAATTGTATCTTGATCCAAATTGACATTTCGTGAGAACAGCGTGAGAGACTGGATGGAGAAATAGGTTACCACAAAAACCCGAAGGCACTAAGAGCACAAAGAAGATATATAATTGTAATTTAGACAGATACAGATTATTTTTTAGGGAACTTCGTGTCTTAGGGATTTCGTGGTGAAAAAAAATAGGTTACCCCAAAAAGCGATCTCGTCTTTCTGAGAGATTCTCCTTGCTGTTACTAACGAAGAATCTACCTAAGAATTGTGCGATAATCTAACATAGACATTTCATGAGAGCAGCGTGCGAGAGAATTATAAATTATGAATGGTGGCCAGTGAAGAATGAAATAACACACCCCGTCAGCTCGAGATCGTTCTTCACTTTGTTCAGAGCCGACTCGTAGCTGCCACCCCTCTGGTAGAGGGGATTTTCACACTTTGCTATTTTTTTCTTCGTGTTCTTCCTATTTTCGTGTAAGCCATAGTCGCACAAATCTGTGCTCATCTGTGTTGATCTGTGTCTATTTTAATCAGTGGCTAATGAGTTTTCAGGCTCAATATTGACTGAATAATCCGCAGGATTTTATTCATTTCAGAGATAGGTTTTAACCTATCGGGAAGTTAGCTCGCTAATCCAACATAGACATTTCATAAGAGCAGCGTGAGAGAGTGCCTCAATGTGACGAATGGTAGGTGGCAAAAATTCCGGACTGAAATTAAACTTTCATTGACAATAATTTATCAAATCGGCAAAAGATGCTACTTGTTATGGGGGCGGATTAATTCAAGATATGATATGGGTACGGGGAAGTACCGTGGGGAAAACGCAGATATGGGAAATTAAACATCTCTTCTTAAAAGTTAAAAGAAGATAACTCTTTAAAATTCAATTGTTTCAGGTTAGCATATTAATTATGCCTTATTCTAATTTGTAGTTAAATATAATAATCATGTTTTTTTTATGATGTGTTAATTTCGCAAATATCTATTAAATCAGTAGCTTCGCAATCGGGAAGCTGTAAAAATTAAACAGGTTCAGAATTACAGAACCAGACCTATTTTTTTAAGGAGAATGTATGA
>DAOWES010000304.1 GCA_030638385.1 Candidatus Cloacimonadota bacterium
AAGGATAACTCATATTCCCACCAATATTGTGGTGCAGTGCCAAAATGAGCGATCTCAAATAAAAAATCGTGACGTGGCTATGAAAGTTCTCAAATCTCGTTTATTCCAACATTATGAGGAAGAGCGAGAGAAAGAACGAGCAAAAGTGGAAGATAGTAAAGCTGAAATTGGTTGGGGAAATCAAATTAGATCTTATGTTTTCCACCCATATCAAATGGTTAAAGATCATCGCACGAATTTCGAATCCGGAAATACAAATGCTGTGATGGATGGTGATTTACTTAATTTTATGAATGCTTACTTAAAGTATTCAGCTACAATAAAAAAATAGAAGAGATAAAAAATATGTTAGATGAATTAATAAAAGAAGTATCGGCAGCGGAAATGCCAAGCCACATTGCCATTATTATGGATGGAAATGGGCGTTGGGCAGAGCAACACAATCAAAAGCGCATAAGTGGTCATAAAGAAGGCGTGAATGCTGTGCGAAGAATTGTGGATATTGCCGGTGAGATAAACTTAAAATATCTCACGATTTATGCCTTTAGTACCGAAAACTGGGGACGTTCCAAAACAGAGGTCGGATATTTACTGAAATTGATAATGGATTCGTTGAATAAAGAGATTAATGGATTACGTAAGAATAATGTAAATATTCGTTTTATTGGAAGTGATAAAGAGCTTAGTGAAAGCTACAATAAAAAAGTAATCGAGACTTGCAAAAAGAGTTGGGATAATGATGGTTTGCATCTGAATATTGCCATGAATTATGGAAGTAGAAGAGAGATATTGGAAGCATTTAATAAGATGCGAGCCGACATAGATAAAGGTGAACTTTTGGAAGATGATATTTCGGAAGCTACTGTTTCAAAATATCTTTACACTGCCGGAATGCCTGATCCTGACTTGATTATCCGCACTAGCGGTGAACAACGATTATCAAATTTTTTGATCTGGCAAAGTGCTTACTCAGAATTTTGGTTTACAAAAACTCTTTGGCCGGATTTTTCAAAAGAGGAGTTTTTACAGGCAATCATTGGATATCAGTCACGCAAACGAAGTTTTGGAAAAAGGTAGAAGAGGTTAACTATTATGGAATTAATTAAAAGATTTGCAGTAGCATTAATATTTATTCCGCTTTTGCTGTTTTTATTCAGCTCAGGTGGATTTTGGTTAGCAGGTTTTATCGGCATCATTACTTTTATGGGGTTGGATGAGTTCCGGAAAATGTCTAATAAAAAAGGTGTAGATATCCCCTGGGTGATGATTCCATTGGGGATGGGAATCTTTTTTGCTGCGATTTATGGGAACGAAATATATCTTTTGGCAGCTTTATTTTTGATGTTTGTGGTAATTTTAGGAATCGATCTTTTCACAAATAGGTTGGAAGGCTCTTCTCAAAGAATTGCTTATAGTTTTGTTGCCGCTATTTATGTGGCGCTATTTATGTCTACCATCTATCGGGTGAGTGAATTTGAAAATGGGACAACTTTAATTACCGGATTATTGATTATTACCTGGTTCACAGATTCGGCGGCATATTTTTTCGGGATGAGTTTTGGAAAGCATCGCGGAATATTTAAAGCTAGTCCCAAAAAATCTTTAGAAGGATTTTTGGCAGGTATAGTATTTGCCTTTATTGCCGCTTTTGCTTATCGATATTTTAGAGAGATCACTGTTTTAGAAGCAATTTTCATGGCGATTTCAGCTGGACTTTTCGGTCAAATGGGAGATCTTATGGAATCTGTTTTAAAAAGAGATATTGGTGTTAAAGATAGCTCCTCACTTCTTCCCGGTCATGGCGGAATATTAGATAGATTCGACAGCTTGATGATTTCGACACCGGCATTTTTGTTAATGCTATCATTTATTAAATTAGGATAATTATGTCTGAATATGTTGAAGAAAATTACGAATTAAGTGAAATGAATAAAGCTGAAGAACCTGCTAAAAGTAAAATTGTCTTAGTTACCGGAGGAGCAGGCTTCATCGGTTCAAATTTTGTCAGATATATCTTAGATACATACACGGAATATAAAGTTATAAATTTTGATAAACTTACTTATGCCGGAAATCTGAATAATTTAACCTCGGTTGAAGATAACGCAAATTATGTATTTATGAAAGGTGATATTGCCAACAAGAAGGATGTGAAAAATGTTTTTGAAGAATTCAATCCTGATTTTGTGGTGCATTTTGCTGCCGAATCTCATGTGGATAGAAGCATCATTAATCCGGATATTTTTCTGCAAACAAATATAATTGGAACCCAAAATCTGCTGAATTTTGCACGTGAGCATAAAATTGAAAAATTTGTCTTGGTATCTACAGACGAAGTATATGGTTCTGTGGAAAATGGCAGAAGTAGTGTGGAAGAAGATAGAATGGATCCGAATAATCCTTATGCTGCCAGTAAAGCTGCTGCGGAATTCCTGATTAGAGTTGCGCATCAAACTTATGGTCAGCGGGTTAATGTGGTGAGAAGTTGCAATAATTATGGTAAATATCAATTTCCGGAAAAATTAATTCCGATAATTATCAATAATGCGATTAAGGGTAACAAAATCCCCATTTATGGCGATGGCAAAAATACTCGCAGCTGGATAAATGTATTTGATCATTGTACTGCTATCGACAAAGTATTGCATTTGGGAAGAGCGGGGGAAATCTATAATGTGGCTGCTGATGATGAATGCTGCAATATTGATCTAGCTGAAAAAATTCTTAAAATGATGAATAAACCTCTTGATCTGATAGAATATGTATTTGATCGTCCGGGACATGATTTTCGCTACTCAGTTGAAGCTTCCAAACTAAGAAATGAATTTGGCTGGAAACCATCGGTAAGTTTTGAGGATGGTTTATCGGAAACTATTGAATGGTATGAAAATCATCAAGATTGGATTGAATCTATTTTAAGTGGTGATTATGTGAATTATTATCTCGAAAATTATGAAAATGGAAAATAGGATATGAAAATATTTAAATATTTGTTAATGTTGATCGTCGCAATGACATTGTTCAGTTGCTCCTATTTATATCAGGTGGAGTATGATAATTTCAAGCAGGAAAAGCATAATGAGGAAAAAATAGCTTCTTCATTTGAAGTAAGCGAAAATTTATCCGAAATCGTGGAGAAAAAAAACAGCGAGATAGATTCTTTGTACAGTGTAATTGAAACGATGCAATTTACGGTGGACTCTTTGTTCAATGCCCTTGAGGTCTCAAATTCTCGAGTATCGGTAAACAACGGTTTTGTAATTCCGGATTCGCTTGAATTTGCCGGCAGAATCTTTGATCTTCGCAACGAAAGAATCTATGATAAGTTTGAAAAAATCTATAATCAGGAATTAAAAAATGCCCATAAATTTATTCCCCGAAGTGGGAAATATTTCACCTACTTCGATTCGGTGTTTACCGAATCGAATATTCCTTTAGATACAAAATATTTGGCTATTGCCGAAAGTGGCTTAAGCCCATTGGCCGGCTCACGGGTAGGTGCAAGGGGAGTTTG
>DAOWES010000103.1 GCA_030638385.1 Candidatus Cloacimonadota bacterium
AATCGGCTGAGATTAATTTGGAACTGATGAAGTCACAATTTTTGATATCGCTTTGGGCAAATTTTATTCGTGGTAATTCTAGATATGAAAAATTACAGCTCTCAAGCTTTGAGGCCGGGAAATTTATCTCCATGATTAGTTGGTGGCAATTGTTGAAATTTATTCCCATTATTTTGCATTTTCTAAACTCAACACCTCTGAGTCTGGCGTTGGATAAATTAATCAGAGTAAGATTGCACTCTTCGAAAGTACAATCCACAAAAGTTGTATTGGAAAAATTTGCAGAGGAGAAATCACACTGAGAAAATTTACAGTATTCGAAATATTTATTGGAAAGGTTAGCTTCTTTTCCATTTTCAGAGATAAAAATTTCATCTTGATAAGTTGTCGCTTCTTGCATATCGCCTCCAAAGTAAAAAAGGGAACTTGCTGCCAAGTTCCCTTTTTAGATCTATTATTGTTATCGATTAATTGAAGTATTTGTTACGGTTATCGATAATCTCTGCATCCTTGCGAAGATTACTGTACCATTCATTTAAATATTCATTTTGCATGGACTCGGTGTATTCTTCGGTAAGTTTCTCAAGTTCACTGTTGAATTTCTCCATGTCTGCTTTTTCTCTTTTTTCTACAAAAGCGATGTAAGCACCTTTATCAGTTTTGATTATGCTAGTAAATTCACCTTCTTCTTTTGCCAGAATTGCTTTATTCAACTCTTCATCTTTGCCGATTTTGCTAATGGTTGAGGTTGCAGTGATCTCTTCAGCTTCGATGATTTCCCACTCTTCATCTTTTGCTTTCTTCATATATTCGTTTGGCTTGTTATTGATCGCAAATTTTTCAGCAACGATGATCGCTTTTTTCAGTTGTTTCTCTTTTTTAAGCTTTCTTTCAACTGTAGATTTAACATCTTCAAGTGGTTGGTGATGATCTCCGACTTTAAAAGATACTTCTGCGATAATGTATGAATTATCTTTTTCTATAAGACTATGAAGTTTGCCAACACGATTTTTGAAAGCAAAATTAACAAGCTCTTCCTCTTTGCCAAGTCCGCTAATGTAAGAAGCATCTTCATAGAATTCTGTAGTTTCTTTAGCTTCCTCGTTAAATACTTCAGCTGCTTTTTCTACACCATCGTTTTTAGCTGTTGTAAGTAAATCTTCCGCTCTTTGAGTAAAGGCAAGTTTGGTCTCTTCCGATGTTTTTTCTTCGATAAGAATGTGGCTTGCTTTAACTTCTTTTTCGCCTGCCTCATTGGTTTGGATGGCATTAACTTTAATGATATGCCAGCCAAAACGAGTTTGAACCGGTTGGCTGATTTCACCAACTTTCATGGCAAATGCTGCATCTGCGAAAGGTTTAACCATTTTGTTTTTTGTAAAGAATCCTAAATCTCCACCCTTGGGAGCTGATGGTCCATCAGATTTTGCCTTTGCAATTTCTGCAAAATTAGCACCGGCGGTAACTTCTTGGAAAATTTCATTTGCTTTCACTTCTGAATTTTTCTTATCTGCTTCGCTAGGAGTAAGGTTTAGTTTGATATAACGTAATTTTCTGGCAGGACCTTTTTTGTAATCTTCTTTGGTCTCTTCGTAATGTTTTGCCAATTCATCGTCAGTGATTTCGATATTTTTGATTTTGTTACTGTCAAAGTAGATGATTTTGGCCTTTGCTTTATTGTTACTATCAATATAGTTTTGGCGAACGTCTTCTTCTGTGATAGAAACTTCATTTTTAATTTTATCATAAAGTTTTTCAAGTGGAAGTGTAGAACGAATCTCGTTTTCCAATACGGCAGCAAATCTTTCATCTTGTTGGAGGTATCCAAGGTAAGTGTCTTGATCGAAATTGCCATCAATTTGGAATTGAGGAATCGATTTAATTTGGTCATCAGGATTTTTTAATTTCTCAAAAATCTCTTTATCAGTAACCTTTATGCGATTTTGTTTTACTGCTTTGGTAATGATGATCTCATCAATAAGTTGGTTCCATGTTTGTTGTTTTAATTGTGCTCTTGTTTTTTCATCAATTTGTTTGCTGTCATTTTGTTGTGCATAATTTGCGAAAGTTGTTTCAAGGTATTGCTGATAATCTTTTGGGGAAATTTTTTCCCCGGCAATTTCTGCAGCGAAAGGTTTTTTGACGAATAGGCTGGTGATTCCGCCAATCGCCATTGATAAAATAAATACTGCTGCCATCACAATGATAATCCATGATGCATTTTTTCTTAAGCTTTCAAACATATAAGATCCTCCAAATAAAAGTTAATGTTTTTTTTTATGTTGAGGCAATAACTGTAAGTTGAGATAATTATTCAAGCTTTTTTTTATTATTACTATTAATGAACTCGTGAAAAGACTGAGGTTCTCAAATACAATCATCTTGAGGGGAGTCGAAAGATCATGCAATATAACAGGTTAAAGAATTCTTGGTGTAAATAGATGATGACAGATTTCTCTTTTTTAGGAGTTCATCACTATTGTCTGTGAGTTTTAAAAATATGTTTGAGATGGATTTTTTTATCATACTGTTTTGAATGTAATTTAATATGAATGGTTATTTTAGATTCATAGATGGATTGTTGATTTAAGGATGGCTTTAGGATTTTGTATGAAATAAATAAAGTACGAGAAAAAGTTGATAGTATGATTAACTTATGTTACTTGCGTGCTTGCATAAAGTTAAAGCAGGTTTTCTTGCTTGACAATTATGGTGAGAGTTTTTTTTTCACATAACTGAAAATTTCTAAACCGGGAGGTGATGACTAATGCCTAAGATAATTGCAAGAGAAGGTGAAGCTTTTCAAGTAACATTAAGACGATTTAAGAAATCTTGTGAAAAAGCAGGACTTCTTTCTGATGTTAAAAAGAACAATTATTACGAAAAGCCAGCTGCAAAGAAAAGAAGAGAAGCTAAAGAAGCTCGTCGTAAAGCCCTTAAATTATTGCGCAAAAAATTTCGTGCGTAACTAAATTCTGAAAAGGTTAATTTCATGGATATGTTAAAAAGAATTGATAAAGATATTATTTTGGCAATGCGAAGCAAAGATAAATTGCGCATTACTGTGCTAAGATCTTTGAAAACAGCGATCAAATACGAAGCGATTGAAACAGGTGCAGAACTTTCTGAAGAGAAGATTTTGTCTTTATTTAAGAGCCAAGTAAAAAGTCGTCAGCAAGCCATTGAACTTTATAAGCAAGGTAACCGTTTGGAGTTAGTTGAAAAAGAAGAGAATGAAATTGAAATAATTTCTGAATATCTTCCTGTTCCACTAACCGAAGCTGAGATGATTAATGCTACTAAACGAGTGATTTCTGAGCTTGGTGCAACTGCTATGAAAGATATGGGTGAAGTTATGAAAACTTTAAAAACCGAACTTGGTAGTAGAGCAGACGGTAAAATTCTTAGTAATATTGTCAGAAAAGAACTTTCTTAAAAAAATTAGTAGAAATTTCATTGTGGGGAGAATTTTATTTCTCCCCCTTTTTTGCATTTAAGTAAAGGTAGATAATATTAGGTAGTGTGTACAACTGTGTGTGTGGACATAATAGCTTTTGGGAGTTAAAGATGCATTTAATCGACATTGTGCTTGGAATAGTGGTATTAGCTTTTTTCATAATCGGATATGTAAAAGGTTTCATTAAAGGCTTAGTGCAAGTTTTGGGTTTAATCTTAACTTTGTATCTGGTAAAGAATGGTGGTCATATTGTAAAAGCAGAGTTAATTGAAAGATTTTCCTTAAGCTCAACAATTGCCATGGTTTTGTCCTACATAGCAATTATTCTCATTATTGGGATAATTGCAAAACTTGTTATTTGGATTTTGCATTCGGTGGCAGATCTTTTGCACATGAAAGTATTGAATCGGATATTGGGAGGTGCTTTTGGGATTTTAAACAGCATTTTGATAATGATAATGTTTTTGGTCTTGATAGAATTATCGCCACTTGCTGAGCAGTTTTATGAAAGAACAAAAGAATCTAAAGTTATCGTTCAGCTTAAAGTTGTGAAAGATACTGCGAAACTAAAAATCCCCAAAAATAAGCTTATACCCCAAAAGATTAATGAAGAATTGAAAAAGAAGCTTACTGACGGAGTTTCCAAGAGCAAAGAAGCTATGGAAGAATTTCTGGAAGAGCAAGAAATAAATAAGTAAAAGATAGTTGGTAGTGATATTTAATAGATGATATTTAAACATATAGAATTTGATAAAATTATAGAGATATTAAAAGCAGAATGTCATTCTGCTCTTGGTAAAACTATTGTAGGAAAACTTAGGCCATTAACAGATAAAGCAGCGATTGAACTACATCTGCAGCTTTCTGCCGAAGCTCAAGGTTTACTTGTAAATAAGATATATTTTAATTTTGAAGATATTTCTGATATATGGGAATTGCTTTTTAAATTTAGATACGATAATTACAATTATGAAGAATTTTCCCAAATATATAGAAATTTGGCTGTTGCCAATAGTATTGAATTGACAGATGAATATGCCGAAGAATCTCCTCAAATTTATCAGATAATTTCACAGATTAAATTTTTGGAAAAATTGCAGAAAAGGTATGAACAGATATTTGACCCGGAAGGAAATGTAAAAGATTCTGCTTCTCCCAAATTGATGCAGATTCGTGGGCGTATACGAAGAACTAGGAAAGAGATAGTTTCTTTTTTGAATAAACGTGCTGATGAATTGTTTAATGAAAGCAAATCTTTTGATAATATTGTTACAAATAGAGATGGCCGATTTATGATTCCTGTAAAGGAAGGTTCGGCAACTTTCATTAAGGGGATTGTGCATGGAAGATCATCTTCCAAATCATCTGTCTATATGGAACCTCAAGAAATTGTAAGTCAAAATAACGAATTGGATATTTTGGCAAGTGATGAGAAACAAGAGATAAAGAAAATATTTACTCACTACACGCAAGAAATTATGGCGAATAAGGTTGTTATTCAAAATAACACCAAAATATTAGAAAAATTAGATTACCTGTTTGCGATTGCCCGCTTTGCCAATAGGGTCAACGCAAATGTTCCACATATTTGTGATGAGCTAATTATTGAATTAGAGGAAGCACGTCATCCATTATTGATTGAGTCTTTTGGTGATGTGAATAAAGTAATCCCCTTTACTTTGCAATTGGGAGACGATTATAAATTATTGATAATATCGGGGCCTAATACAGGTGGGAAAACTGTTACTCTGAAAAGTGTGGGCTTGTTATCGATTATGGCGCTGAGTGGTTTGCCAATATCGGCATCGGCAGATAGTAAGATCGGCTTGTTCTCTTCATTTTATGCAGATATCGGCGATCATCAATCTTTGGAAGATTCGCTAAGTACTTTTTCTTCTCATATAAAAAGTATTAATGAGATGATCCAAAATGGGAATGAAAGATCGTTAATTTTAATCGATGAGATTGGAGCTGCTACCGATCCCGAACAAGGATCTGCTTTGGCGCAAGCAATCTTAGAAAAATTAACAAAGATAGGAGTAAATGGAGTTATTACCACGCACTATACAGCGTTGAAAATATTTGCGGAACAAAACGAAAACTGTATAAATGCATCGGTGCAATTTGATTCGGAATTGCATACTCCGACCTATAAATTTAAACTTGGTTTACCCGGAAACAGTTTTGCTATCGAAGTTGCTGCCAATTTGGGTTTTGATAATGAGCTTATTGAACGGGCAAGAGGACTAACCGGTGACCAAAATGTGGAACTGACAGAGCTTCTAACTAAAATGACTGAAGAGAAAAAGAAGCTTGGCAGACAAAATTATAAATTTGAATTGAATAATGCTCTTTTAAAGCAGAAGATTGCCGAACATCAGCGAAAGGTTGATGAAATAGAGATGAGCAAAAAAGATATTAGAAAAAAATCGATGCAAGATGCGCGTGAGTATCTTACTCAATTACAAAAAGATCTAAATTTTGAGATCTCTTCAATTAAGCAAGAGGAGAGAGCTCAGCGGAAAAGTAATCTGGAAAAATCTCTTCAAAGAGTAAATAAGCTTAATCGGGAATTTAGTAAAAAAGAATTTGAAATGCAAGATGATATTTATAAGCCTATTGCAAATCCGGAAATTGGCCAGCGAGTTTGGGCGAAGAATTTTGATGCTGAAGGTGACATTGTGCAGATTATGTCAAAATCTGCAAAGATAGATATGGATGGAATCTTTTTTACGGTAGATTTAGATAATTTGTATTATCCAAAAAGTAGGCAGAAAGCTAATCG
>DAOWES010000102.1 GCA_030638385.1 Candidatus Cloacimonadota bacterium
AACTAGATTGCTTACCACTACTCAGGATCTTGGCCAAATTGGCTACGACAATCTTTATGGTTTTGGCCTTTTAGATACCTATAATATGCTCACCAGTACAATTGTGCCGGAAATTAATATCTCATATCCTGCCGACAATTCCGGATTTAGTAGTTCATTTGATATTTATGGAACTGTAAAAGTAGCACCCTCGGAAGATTTCTTTAGATATTCAGTTACCTACACTACCGAAGATATGCCGGGAAGCGCAGATTGGCTTAATGTGGATCCTACCGAAAATATCTATCATTATGAACAGGTGGAAGATGGCTATTTGGCTACTTTCATTTTGGATGAATTAATGCCGGATGATGTTTATAAAATCAAACTGGAAGTTGTTACTTCTGACCAACAACATTATAGCGCAATCAGAACTGTGCATATTGATCAAACCCCGCCCGAATTTAAACAAGAATATTCCACATTAATGGAAAGATATAATAATGAATTTAATAATTATTACATCGGCGCCGTGTTCGATGAGCCAATTAGCTTGGAAGTAATAGATACCGAATACAATACTTCTTATTTCAGTAATTATGCCGATTCCACGCAGATAATTAATATTCCATATAAAGGGATTAAACAGAGTATTTTGAATTTGAAAGCCACAAATTTAGCCGGCTTATCTACAGAGATAGCAGCTGCTTTTTCATTTGAAAATCTCAATAAAACCATTGATACAAACAGTTTTGAACAAACAGCTTTGGCAAAACAGCTTATTCCCATTCGTCAAACTTATGATTTTGATGGCAATGGAATTGAAGAGGTTTTGGCGATGGAAGTTCAAGCGGATAGTTCCCGAATTTTAAAAGCGTTTGAATTTGATGGAGATATAGTTCAGCAAAAGAAAATATTCCCTTTTGGAAGTTTTTTCTGGCCTTATGATATTGGAAATCTTGATTTCTCGGAAGTTCATATATTGGGGGTAGAGGCTAATAGTGCTCAAGTCTATGAAGCACCTGCCGGGAGTAGCTATCCATCTAATTTGGTTCTAACTGTGAACGATTGTTATGGTGGCTCCTTCATCGATATAAATGGTGATGGCAGAGATGAAATTGCCTTAATTCAAAATATCACTGTTAACGGATTTACAACAAGAGCAATTACAATTACCGAGAAAGTAAATAATCAATTTAATGTAATCGATACCTTGTATAACAGCTCTCCAAGCAGTAGCATGAACACTTTCACAAATTACGTTGAATGTGGGTATTTAGATGATAATAATATCCCGGACGTACTCGCAGCCGATAAAGATGGTGATGTGATGATTTTTGAAAATGGTGAACTTATATGGAGTTATCGACTTCCTGTGGGAAATGCCTACTATCTTACAACAGGTGATTTTACCGGTAATGGGAAAACTGAATTTTGCGTTGGAGGTTTTAATTTTAGTTCTGCAGATGTTGTTAGGAGCTTTAGTTATTTTGCTTTCTTTGGCTACTCTGCCGAACAAGAAACTTTCATTCCCATCGGCTCTGTTAGTTTTGATAATCTCGAGCAAAAAAATTCTGTAATTTCTACTAATATTGATGACGTGGATGATGATGAAATTATTATTTCTGCACCGCCAAATTTATACATTATAGATTATGTTGATAATGAATTTATTCCTATTTGGAAGGGAAATTCAGCAAAAACATTTAATAATATCTTAGTCGCTATTCCCGGTTCGGAGGGACAGAATCCTAATATTTTATCTTCCTATATAGATGCCGGTATGACTACAAGCTGTATTGTTTCTGCGGCCGAAACATTTACGGGGCCAAACACTCCAACCGGATTCAAAGCAATTCCTACCGACAGCACTTCAGCCTATCTTAGCTGGGATGAGCATGATTATGATGAAGTGAAAATATATCGTAAACACAATGGTAATAGTGTATTGGTGGGAACATCCAACTCTACTGAATTTTATGATGAAAATCTTACCTGTCTCGAAACTTATGAATACAGTATAGTTGGCTATGATGAAAGTTTTGATCCACCAAGCAGTAAAAACAGTTTATGGAAAGAGGTAATTCCAAGCCCAATTCCCATGCTTACCAATATAAAGATGATTTCACCCTATGAGCTTAAACTAAATTTCTCGGAAAAGCTTAATAATAATTCAATAAACATTAGGCATTTCTCTGTAAATAATGAGATTGGAATTCCGGCAAGCGTAAATATCATCGAAGAGAAAAAAAGCCTTTTACTTAGCTTTAGTACATTTTTTGAAAATAATTTAAACTATAAAATTGAGATCAATGGTTTATTGGGAGAAACCGGAATTGCTATTCCGCAAGCAGAATATGATTTTGATTTTGAAGAAGATATAATTGCCCCAAAAATAATTTCTGCCACGAGTACAGAGCTTGATTGTGTACGGATATATTTTAGTGAAACGATGATAGATGAGTCGGTTGAAAATATCGATAATTACTTGCCTGTTTTTCCTATCATAGATCATTCAAATGAAATTCAAACGATAATTTCCGGAATAGATAGCCACGGTTATTATGTGGATTTGAAACTGAAAGAAAAGCTGAAATATTCCAATCAGAACTATTTTATCAAGGTTGTGAATGTGCAAGATTTGGCAGGAAATACTATCTCAAACGATGGTAATAAATGTTGTTTCAACTTGACAGATATAATTGATCTAAAACATATGATAGTCTATCCTAATCCACTGTATTTAAATGAGTTCAATGAGATTAGATTCGCGAATTTACCATTAGAAAAAAATGGTGCTATTCGTATTTACGATATTGCCGGTGAGCTAGTGTATGAAGAAAATTTTACACCACTTACTGAACTTAAGAATTATTACAGTTGGAACGCAAAAAATAAAAAAGGTAAGCGCGTTTCATCTGGTATGTATCTATATTTTATAAAGGTTGGAAATGATTATAAGAAAGGAAAACTTGCAGTTATTCATTAAGTGATTTTGATGAATATTATTATTAATTTTATGGAGATAATACCATATGAATAGCTGATGTTGGGAGTTTGCTCTCGAAGTTTTACCTTCACATTCTAGATTAAGGAGAACATTATGATTTCATTAGATTGGCAAGAGAGACTAAAAAAAGATTCTATCGATTTTTACGAGAGGAAACTACAAATAAAAGATTACGATATTGATATTATTTATAACGCATATCCTCAAAGAATTGATAGCAAAATACCACAAGCTGTTCTTACTTTGGTTGCCAAAACTTTAGCTTCAAAAATTGCCCCCAAAGCAGATGAATACTTAGACTTTTTTGACTATATTTATACAAACAAGGGTGAAAACGGGAAAATTATCTTTGCCTACATCATCTCAATAGTAATAAAAAAGAAACCTGAATTTATCTTAAACTATCTTCAACAAAAACTCTTTACTATCCAAGATCAAAAAGAGTGTAACCTTTTGATGGACAAAGCAGTAATTCCACTTCTAAAAAAAGATGAGAAAAAATATTTACCAATTGTTTTGGAATGGATAAAGAAAGATAATCCAATTTTAATAAACTCGCTCGAACACCTGCTTAATAAGCTGATAAAGATAAACAGTGATTTGATTGAGATTATCTTTAAGAAATTGGATATAACCTGGCTATCTCCATCTCATGAAATGTTGATGTTAAATTATAAATTTCTAAAACAAGTTTATAAATTGAAACCTGATTTCTACATTAATGTGTTTAAAACATATCAAAATACCAGAAATCCTGATTTTGCAACAATACTATGCGAATCTATCTGCTGTTACGATGAAACAATCGAAGAGATGGTGAATAATTGGAGTAAAAGCGGAAATATAAAATTGAAAAAAGTCGGCTTGCACGGCCAGAAAATGATCGTTAAATATAAGAAAAAAATATAGAAGGATATTATAGATGGCAAATTATATAACAAAAGAAGGAATGCAGAGATTAAATAAAAGAATGGCAACTCTCATTGAGGTTCGCTCCAAAGTAATTAAGCAGGTTGTAGCAGCTCGCGAGATGGGTGATCTAAGTGAAAATGCAGAATATCATGCAGCCAGAGAAAGACAACGAGATATCGAAAATGAGTATAACCATATCAAACGGCGTATCTCTGAGCTTCAAGTAATTGATGCTTCCAAACTTCCCAAAGATGCTGTCCGATTTGGTGCAAAAGTAACCATGAATGAGCTCAAGAAAGATAAAGTTTTGAAAATTCACTTAGTTGGAATTGATGAAGTATATGAAACAGAAGAAGAGTATGAGCGTATGTCTTTTGCCTCGCCCATTGGTAGGCAGATGATAGGGAAAAAAGTAGGTCAACACTTTGTGGTAAAAGCTCCTATCGGAGATCGTGAATTTGAAATATTAGAAATAAAATAAAGTTGATGGAGAAAAAAATGAAAAAAGCTAAAGAATTGATGGATAAACTTTCCTATAGCAGAAAAAGTTTTTGGAAAGAAGCTTCCGAACAAGAAAGAAAAGCTGCTCTCGATTTTAGCGAAGGCTATAAAACTTTCTTAGATGCAGCTAAAACAGAACGTGAGACAATTAATTTTTATGAAAAACAATTAGCAGAGCGTGGTTATGCAAATATCGATGCCGATGCAAAAGGTAAAAAAATATATCGTCTTTCACGTGGTAAAAATGCCGCAATTGCCATTATCGGTAAAAGACCAATTAGCGAAGGTGTGAACCTGATCGTTTCTCATGTAGATGCGCCCAGAGTAGATTTAAAGCAAAATCCGCTTATCGAAGATGGTAGCACAAACTTGGGAATTATGAAAACTCACTATTATGGTGGAATTAAAAAATATCAGTGGATGAGCACTCCTATTGCAATTCACGGTGTATTTGTGAAGCGTAATGGTGAAGTTGTTGAAGTAAGTATTGGCGAAGACCCAACTGATCCTGTATTTGTGATGCCGGATATATTGCCTCACTTGGCACGCAAAGTGCAAAGTCCAAAGAAAATCGGCGAAGCTATAGCTGCCGATAATATGAAGCTTATCTTTAACTCAATGCCCTATCTTGCAGAAGAGGGTGAAGATGTTAAAAATGCAGTGAAATTGAATGCATTGTATTTGCTTAATGAAAAATATGGTGTTACCGAAGCTGATTTCCTTAGTGCAGAACTTCAACTTGTGCCGGCCGGAAAAGCACGTGACTGCGGTATCGATAGAAGCTTTGTGCTGGCTTATGGACAAGATGACAGAATTTGTGCATATACATCAGCAGAAGCTCTTTATGCAATTGAAGAAAAAGATTTTGATAAAACAGCAATCGTATATATGGCAGATAAAGAAGAGATTGGCTCTGAGAGTAATACCGGTGCTAAATCTAACTTTATCATCGATTTCATTGCCGACCTACTTAAGCAAAACAATGAAAACAACGATAGTAATACATTGCGAAAAACTCTTATTAAAAGCCAAATTCTCTCTGCTGACGTGAATGCCGGTATTAATCCAAATTACCCAAGTATTCATGAGAAAGAAAATGCGGTTCATATGGGCTTTGGTGTAGCAATTGCAAAATTCACCGGTTCCGGCGGAAAAGGTGGTTCAAATGATGCCAATGCAGAATTTAACGCTAAGATTTTTAATATTTTTGATGAAGAAAATATTTTCTGGCAAATCGGCGCTTTGGGAAAAGTTGATGAAGGCGGCGGTGGAACAATTGCCAAATTCATGGCAGAATATGGTGCTGAAGTAATTGATTGCGGCCCGGGGATATTAGGAATGCACTCACTTTATGAACTTGCTAGTAAAGCCGATATCTATTCAGCATATCGTGCTTATAAAGCATTCTTCCTGAAAGGATAATTAAGCGAAGACGTTTATAACGAAATCGAGAGAATATATAAAACGGCGACAATACTCATTGTCGCCGTTTTTTAATGTGACGAGATTGGGAAAGAGGAACCACAAAGGCCCGAAAACACTAAGAACACAAAGAATATATGTTATTGTAATTTAGGCAGATACAAAATTATTTTTTAGGGAACTTCGTGCCTTAGGGATTTCGTGGTGAAAAAAACAAGTTACCACAAAAAGCGTCCTCGTCTTTCTGAGACACTCTTCCTGTTAATCTAACGAAGAATCTACTTAAGAATTATGCCTTGATCCAAATTGACATTTCGAAGAAGCAACGTGAGAGAATGTCTCAATGAGACGAGATGGGAAAAGAGGAACCACAAAGGCCCGAAAACACTAAGAGCACAAAGAAGATATGTTATTGTAATTTAGGCAGATACAAATTAATTTTTAGGGAACTTCGTGTTTTAGGGATTTCGTGGTGAAAAAAAACAAGTTACCCCAAAAAGCGATCTCGTCTTTCCACCAGAGGCGGACAAGTCTGAGACACTCTTCCTGCTAATCTAACGAAGAATCTACCTAAGAATTATGCCTTGAT
>DAOWES010000299.1 GCA_030638385.1 Candidatus Cloacimonadota bacterium
AATGAGAAAGACTTTAATGATTCTGACGCTACTGTTGATATTTACCGGGTTGATGGCGGAAGTCCCGTCTGAAAATATAAAGGTATTCCAGACGGCTGGGTTATCGGGGGGCTTACTTTACACAATCAATTATGGAATTGGAATAATGTCTCCTAAGAGGCACTTTGAACACTCATGTATTGCACATACCGGATTTGGCCCATTCCCTCTTATTACGATAAAGGGGGCGTATGGTCAGAGCTGTTATTTTACAAAAAATAATAGATTAGGAAATTTTTTTAAACTTAAATATGGCATTGACCATGTGCTTTGTGAATTTTTAGATTCAAACACTATTTCAATAGAACCGTTTATGGGTAGTGGCTATGGTTATAGCTGGAAATGCTCCAAGAACACTCAAGTCCGAGCTTATCTGGATGTGGTTTATTATATTACGTCTGATTGGAAAAATTTCCCATTCATCTCTGCAGATATTAGTTTTGTATTTTAAAGAAGTTTAACATCAAAAATAGAAACTTAAGTATCGTTTGCCTTTGGGAATAAACAACAATAGATGAGATAATCGATCAATAAAAAAGCAAGAGGTGCTAAAGCTATTTTCACTTTTCCTATCTTCGTGTCCTTAGAGACTTAGTGCCTTTGTGGTAAATATAATTTGATTCTCCAAAAAATAAAAATGTTCCAACTCCCTACTCCGGCAAATACCGGATTAGAAAGTCGGGACATTTTTTAGCTATCAAGCAACCTTAATAAATATAATCTTCAATCTTCCAACTGACCAAAGTTATTATCTCATTATTATTTAAGGCACTTGCATTAAATTTCTTAATTAACTGCATCAATTTATCAGTTGTTATTTCATCTATTTGGGTGGTAATTTGGCTACTATATCCGGGCCAAATAGGTGAATCTAGTCTTGGTTCTCCGGAAAGATCTTTGCCAATGCTCTTTTCGATAACCTGATAATTGGCTATTTTCAGCTCTTGGAATATATCTAACAATTCTTCCAAAATACTGACATTACAGTTACAATAGATCATTTTCATTTGCCGCCTCCTTCTACATTCATATCTTTACGATGAAATGTCATATATATTACAGGTACAAACACCAAAGTAATGAGAGTGGATACTAATAAACCGCCAATAACAGTAATACCCAAAGGTTTCCACATTTCAGAACCCATTCCGGAAGAATTTGCTAATGGCACCATTCCCAAGATGGTTGTTAAGGCTGTCATCATTACAGGACGTAAACGAGAATTTCCTGCCATCAGAATCGCTTCTTTCAAATTATGACCTCTTGCTCTGAGAAGATTTATATAATCAACCAGTACAATACCATTATTCACTACAATTCCAATGAGCATAATAACACCAATGAAAGTAACTACAGAAAGTGATTCTCCGCTGATGAGAAAAGCCATCACTACGCCAATAATCGAAAGTGGTACTGAGAACATAATAATCAGCGGATCTTTCAAAGATCCAAATTGGCTGGCCATCACCATGTAAACCATCGCCAAACCTAGGGCAAAAAGAAGATACAAGCTCCCGAAAGATTCATCTTTGGCATCTGCTTTCCCTCCCATTTCCACAACTACATCCGCCGGGATATCCAGCTTGCTAATTTCAGCTCTCACTTTGCTTACTGCTTCTCCCAAAGATATACCATTGGCATCGGCATACACTTTCACCACTCGCTGCTGGCTTTCATGACGAATCTCCAGAGGGCCGCTTCCCTCCTCCAATGTTGCTACTGTTGAAAGAGGAATTGTTACCCCGGTAAGAGTTGTAAGCATTAGATTATCTAATTCCGAAATTTTATCTCTAAATTCCGGCGCATAACGAACTTTAATATCGAAATTTTCGTCCATATCTTTCAACTCACCGGCATCTGCCCCATAAATACTCTGACGTATAGCGATGGCGATCATTCCGGTATTTAAACCCACGGCAGACGCTTTATCTCTATCTACTTTCACGCGCATCTCCAATTTACCTTTATCGATAGAAGATTCAACGTTCTTAAGATAATTTTACGAATTTGCCATCTCCTCCAATTCTCTTGCCACAGCATTGATCAATTCAAATTGATTCCCCATGATTTTAAGTTCGATATCTTTTTTATTCCCTAAAATTGCTGCTCCCAACATTGAGCCTCCGGTTATACGGAAATCTACAATCTCCGGTATTTGAGCAATTCTCGGACGAATCTTTTCGGCAATTTCTTTGGCAGTGTAATCTCGTGCGCCCGGACGTATAAGCTTCGCTCCAATTGTAGCATTATTCTTTCCCTCATCAAATCCCATCATCGAAAGCAAACTTTCCTCTGTTTGGCCGTTAATTGAATAAAGAGCTCGAACTTCCGGAATCTCTTCCTCAAAGATCTTCTCAACTTGTTTAGAAATTTCTTGAGTTTTATCTACACCGGTTCCCACTTCCAATTTAATTACTGCATTCACATCGCCTGCATCAAACTGAGGGATATAATCACTACCTGTTTTTGTGCCAAGATATAACATTCCAATAAAAAGCATGACTACCAAGAAAACAACTTTTCCGCGATTTTCCAAAGCTATCTTTAAAATATTCCCATAA
>DAOWES010000181.1 GCA_030638385.1 Candidatus Cloacimonadota bacterium
CCCAAAACTTCCGAAATCTTAAATTTCATCTCCACCTATCTATATTATGGTAGAGATTTGGAAGGCAAAAGCATCTTAGTTACTGCCGGAGCCAACCAAGAGCAAATTGATCCAATGCGCTATATAACTAATAAATCTTCCGGTAAGATGGGTTTGGCACTTGCACGTGCTGCTCATATTCGCGGAGCAAAAGTAAAACTAATTTACGCTGCCATCTCGGAACCTGTTCCGGAATATTTTGCTAGCGAACAAGCAATTACAGCTTCCGAACTACATAAATCGGTAATTAATAATTATCGAAATTTCGAGACGATTATTATGGCGGCAGCAGTTGCAGATTATACTCCGGCCAATTCTTCCCAGCAAAAAATTAAGAAAAGCGGAGACCTGAATATAGAGCTGAAACGTACCACAGACATTTTAGCAGAATTGGGAGCAAATAAATCTAGCGAACAATACTTAGTAGGATTCGCTGCGGAATCGGAAAACATTACAGCCAATGCCAAAGCAAAATTAACTAAAAAGAAAATTGATATGATCATAGCCAATAACTTAAATGTTTCGGGCAAAGATACTACCGAAATCGAAATAATTACTATGGAAAACAATATTACCATTAAGGGCAGTAAATTTGAAATTGCTCACAAAATACTTGAGGCTGTTTTTTCTAAAAAACCGGAACAAAAAAGATGAATGACACAATAATTATTACCGGCGCAAATGGCAATGTAGGAGCTTTCTTTGCTCATGAATATGCTGCTAAAAAGCAAAAGCTTATATTAATCGCTCACAAATCTGATCAGAGAATTGCTGATTTAAGAAATAATAAAAACGTTGAAATTATTTTCATAGATCTGGCAAATTTAGCTGAAACAAAAGCAAAAATTGACGAAATAATTATCAAAACCGGTTGGAAGCCAACTCGCCTCATTCACACAGCCACAGTCCGCAGCCACGACTTCAAACCCTTGGTTGAAACTGAGCCGGAATTGTGGTCGAACATTATCAACACAAATATTATGGGAACCTTTAATCTGCTAAAATCGGTTCTTCCCCATTTCATTGCCAATCAATATGGAAAGATTGTACTTTTCGCTTCCAATGTCACTCGCATCGGCTTACCAAAAGGTTCGGCTTACTCCGCCTCCAAAGCAGCCATCGCTAATCTTTCCCGAACTTTGGCTGTGGAAGAAGCAAATCACAATATCATCATCAACACTGTTTCACCCGGCCCGATTCGAATTGATGAATCTAGCTTTTCAGAGAGTTATCGCAAATTCCGTGAAGAATACTATGAAGAGAAATTACGTGAAATCCCCTTAAAACGTTGTGCAACTTTCGGTGACCTTTTTGGCATCTGCAATTTCTTGCTCTCGGAAGATAATTCATACATCACAGGTGAAGAATTTTACATCACAGGCGGAAAGCTTTAAACTATGAAAAAAAACTTTCTCATTATTTTCTGTTTAATAAGCATCTCTGCCATTGCAAAATTGGAATTCGCAGCTTATCCGGCCGGTGGATTTTCCAATGAAACAGGTATCGAAGCCGGCTTGCTCTCATATCTCAGATTTCTGCCAACACCCCCGGATTCTACTTCACAATTCAATTCAGTGTACTTTCTTTCGAAATTCAGTACCAAAAAGCAATTTGTACTTCAGGTAACCCCGGATATTTTCTTCAAAAAAAATATTTATAACATATCTACGCCGTTGAAATTTCAACAATGGCCAACATCATATTATGGCATTGGCAATAGCACAGACATAAATAATTCTGAACGCTACACTCCCCTAATATATTCCGCCAAAATTTCGTTGAGCAGAAAAATAGTCGAAAAGATCTCTGCTTCAATACATTATGACTGGCAATCTTTTGAGATTATCAAACATAAAACAGGAAGTAAATTAGAAGTTTATAACTCCCCTTCCATCTCTTCCGGGGTTGGTTTCAAGCTTATCAGAAATAGTTCAAATGCTCATTATTATCCTACTTCCGGTAGCATACAAAAGTTTATTTTCACAAAATACAATTCTGCCATCGGTTCTGATAATGATTTTTCTAAATGTAGCTTTGATCTAAGAAAATATATAAGTTTGAATAAACTTTGCGTTCTATCTTTTCAAGCTTATGCAGGATTTTCCCAAGGTGATATCCCTCTAAATAGAATGTATGAACTTGATGATTTCATGCGTGGGATACCTACCAATTTACATCCTGACGCCAATATCGCGGTAGTTTGCAGCGAATTTAAAATATTCCCCTGGCGAGGAGATTACTCAAAGCGAATCGGCTTTGCTACATTCTTAGAAATTGGAAATGTTTTTGATGAATTTTCTAATTATGAAATCTCTGAAAATAAAATCAATTATGGTCTTGGATTTAGATATTCTCTCTTTTCCGGCGATCGCCTAAATTTCCGCTTTGATATTGGTTTTGGAGAAAATGGCTCTGAAATAACCATTAAGGCGCGTGAGGCTTTCTAATGAAAAAAATATTAATCTTCCTATCATTAATTATCTTTTGCCAATTATCAGCTTATGAAATAGGAGAAGAACTCACTTTCAAGTTAAATTATGGCTTCATAAACGCCGGTAGCTCTAGCATCAAAATAAATAAAACCACATACAAAGATACTATAAGTTGCCTGCAAATATATTCTGAATCTCGAACAAATGACTTCTTTGATAAAATATTTAAAGTTCGTGATAAAATTGAATCTATATGGGATAAAAATCAAAATCACTCATATAGATTTTCCAAAAATCTGCAGGAAGGCAAATACCGCCAACGACGCATTCACTACTATTATCCCCAACAAAATTTAACTATATATTTAAAAAAAGATAAAAAAGCTACCGATTTTAAAGAAAAACACTTTGCAATCCCCGCCAATACCCACGATATTCTTAGCGCTTTTTATTGGCTGAGAGAGCAAAAGCTGACAGTTGGCGATACGCTATCTATCAATATCACAGTTGATGGCAAAAGCTATGTTGCGGATTTAAAGATATTAAGAACAGAAAAGATCAACAGCATTTTTGGAGAAAAAGAGTGTTTCGTTATCGAGCCAATGTTGCAAAGTGAAGCTATATTTAAACAAACGGGGAAAATTCATATTTGGATTAGCAATGATAATCATCAAATCCCTTTAAAGATAGAAAGTAAAATTGTTTTTGGAAGCTTTCAGGCCATATTAAAAGAGGTTAAAAATGTCACTTACAAAAAAAAGTAGCTATCATTACGATCTACCTGAAGAATTAATTGCCTTTGAACCAAATGAAAACCGTTCAGGATCTCGTTTAATGCATCTGCAAAAAGATTCCGGAGCTGTTTCTCATCATAATTTTTCAGACCTGGTTTCATTTCTTCATGAAGGTGATGTTATAGTTTTGAACAATACCAAAGTTATTCCGGCCAGACTGTTAGGAAAAAAGCCTACAGGTGCCGAAGTAGAAGTTTTTTTATTAAACCAAATAGATACAAATAAATGGGAATGCTTAGTTAAACCCGGCAGAAAATTAAAACCGGGAGCAGAAGTAATCTTTTCAGAAAATCTTAGCTGTAAAATTTTAGATTATGCCGACGAAGGTGGTCGAATTGTAGAATTTGAGTGGGCTGGTGATTTTTGGCAAATCTTGGAAAATGTAGGACACATGCCACTTCCTCCATACATCAAACGTGAAGCAGTGGAACAAGATAAGCAAACTTACCAAACTGTTTATGCTGAGAAACGTGGTAGCGTGGCAGCCCCAACAGCCGGTTTGCATTTCACGGATGAGCTTCTTAGCCAACTTGAGCAAAAAGGTGTGGAAATTGTAGAAGTTATGCTTCATGTAGGTTTGGGAACTTTCAGACCGGTGAAAGAAGATGATATTTTAAATCATAAAATGCATAGCGAATATTGCCAAATTAGTGCCAAAAGTGCCCAAAAAATTAATACAGCCAAGCAAGAGGGTCGCAGAATTATTGCAGTGGGAACCACCAGTACCCGCACCCTTGAGAGTTTTGCCAAAGATGGCTTGGTGGAATCTGGGGCAAAATGGACAGAGATTTTCATATATCCGGGAATTAAATTGCAGATCATTGATGGATTAATTACAAATTTCCATATGCCTGAATCTACTTTGATGATGCTCGTTTCTGCATTTGCCGGATATGAAAATATTATGAACGCATACAAAATTGCTGTTAAGGAAAAATACCGTTTTTTCAGTTATGGCGATTCTATGTTGATATTATAGACGGAGAATTAATGGATAGTTTTAAACACATCTTATTTGATGAAATATATACATTTGATAACATAAATAGCACTATGGCTAAATCGCTAAAATTGATAAAGGAACAACAAGCTAACGGAAATTTCTTAGTTGTTTCGAAAACTCAATCTTCCGGCAAAGGACGCAACAAAAATGGTTGGTTTTCTACCGATGGCGGTATTTACATGTCGGCAAACTTTTACGGCCTCATAGTAGAGTCCAACTTAACTCTTTTCGTGGGAAATTGCATTCATAAAGCTATTGTGGATTGCTTCCCATGCCTTAAGGAAGATCTTCAAATTAAGTGGCCAAACGATATTTATTTGGAAAATAAAAAAATCTGCGGAATATTAAGCTCGCATCAACCCAAGCACCGCTATCACTCCATCGGCATTGGATTAAATACAAATATCGATGAATTTCCGCAAGAACTGGAGAAAACGGCAACGTCATTGTTAAATTCACTTCATTACCAAATTGATAACAAAGAAATTACCCAAAAAATTTTCGATTACTTCTCTTCTGATTTTCCTAAATATATCGAGGACGGTCTTGAATATAAATATTTTAATGATAACTCCTTTTTAGCAAATAAGTACATTGTGCTTGATACAGATTTTGCTCAATACGAAGGTAAATGCATCGGCATAAACAGTAAAGGGGCCTTATTAATTAAGCTAAAATCGGGAATGATACAACCATTTTATGCCGGCAGTGTGGTTTCTTGGAAATAGCTGAATTATTAATACACACGCCTGATCGAGGGTGGAGTGAGAATAGAATTTTAAGAGAGAAATAACACTTTTCTACTTTTAAGGATAAAATAAAAATCTCAGGCAAAATAATTTGTCTGAGATTTTTTTGTCTAAAAACTAGTTTTAAATCAATCATTGAATACCATCTCCCCCTCATCCAATTGGCCTTCTCCCATTTTACCAGCGACGGAACATAAAAATAAGAGAAAGCACAAAAAAGACAAAGCAGTTATAAGATGAAGCTATAATCATTCAATTATTGACAGAATTTTTGCGAATTGGAAAATTCCAATAGAAGGATTTATTAACATGGGAGGAAAAAATGTTTAGAAAAAGCAAAACTGAAAAGGATCTGCATTTACCCAAATTACTTACTTCACTAACCGAAGCTTCAGAGATTATTTCTGCTCAAATTGGGAAAGGTGAAAAATTCTGTGATTTCGAGATAAAAGAAATAAATCAACTTCATTCGCTGGAATCGAAATTTAAGAGTTGGAACAATGAAAATATTGAAATTCTAAAGAAAATCTTTGATATTAAAACAATTGCAACCGAATATGCCACCACCACTTGGTCATTTGGAAGTATATTAATTTCCAATTTAACTTTTGAAGAGAAAGCCCAAAAACTGAAAAATAAAATCTCACATAAAACCAATAAATTAAGATCAATTTATTCGACTTTAGAATTATTCAACAAAGATGCTGATGCGAAACAGATATATTTTGTTCATTCAAAAGATACAGTTGCCAGCAAACAAGTTATGGATTTTCTTAAAGCAGAAGGATTTTACTTGGTAATCATAAAACAATTATCTGATGCCGGCTCTACCATTATCGACAACATCGAAGCTAATCCGAATATAAAGCATGCAGTAATTATGTTAAGCCCGGATGAAAATAACGGCAATCATCCGGATTTGAATGTTCTACTTGAGCTTGGAATATTTGTGGGAAGTTTGGGAAGGGAAAATGTAAGTGCTTTGTATGAAGAACACACAATTCTTCCCACCGATTATCATGGATTTAAATATATTAATTTTGCAGAAAAGTGGGAAAAGACACTTCAAGATGAACTTAGATCATCTATAAATAATGAAGAGAATAAATGATAATCTCCGAACCAAAACTACTAATAGACAAAGCCAAATGCAAACGAAATATCATTAAAATGCAAAAGAAAGTGGATGAAACCATTTGAAAATGCATTTGTTAAATCTCTTTCTCAAGAACATGGGATTATCAAATTTGAAGATAAATTACCGGAAGATATTCTAGTGGGTGATCTTGTAGGGATTTTGCCAATTCATTCTTGTTTGAGTGCAAATTTATTAAGAAAAAATTAGCAACAAACAACTCTAACAAACCCCTAAAGAAAAAAGATCTAATAAAACCGGATAATGCAATAGAATTTTACCACTCTTCAGCAAACTTCTACAGCACAACCCGGAATAAATCAGTGGTTAATTTATATCTTCCCAATTCATGTTAATTGGCATTAATTCAAGCTTTATTCTTATTTGCTTTTGCCGAAATACTTGACACATAAAACCATTCAAATTCGTTTCCCAAAAATAATAATAATAATAATAGGATAAAATTGATGAACTTAGATAAATCTCAAATTGCGGTTATAATTCCCATCTATAATTCTGCCAAATATTTAACCGAATTATTTAGTAGAATCAGTAACTATATACCTATGCAAAATATCATTGCAATTAATGATGCATCCCATGATAATTCTGCCGAGATCTGTGAAAATAGTGGAATTAATCTAATCAATTTTTCGCATAATCGTGGTAAAGGCGCGGCCTTACAAGCGGGATTTCAAGAAGCAATAGCCAAAGGTTTTTCTTTTGCGATCAGTATCGATAGCGATCTTCAACACAAACCGGAAGATATCCCAAACTTTCTTAAAAAACAAGCAGAATCTAAAGCTGATATGGTAATTGGTAAGCGCGAATTCAGCTTTCAAACTATGCCTTGGGCAAGAATTTTTAGTAATTCCACAACCAGTAAAATTGTTTCAATAGCATCCAAACAGAAAATTTATGATTCGCAATCCGGATATAGGATGTATAAATTGGCTCCATTAACGAAAATGAATTTTATTAGTGA
>DAOWES010000199.1 GCA_030638385.1 Candidatus Cloacimonadota bacterium
AGTGTTAATCTTGTTCATTCCAACAGACGTGACATGATTATTTCCCTGTAGTTTAAAAAAAATCCTCTCATTTACGATCTTTCCGAAAATTTAAAATTGAAATATTTGTGTCAAATGAAAAGGAGTGAAGTAACGAGTGAGAAGTGAGAAGACTGCTTGCTTGTCGTAGTTCTACCTGGTTGAGGAGAATGTCGATGGCTGGCAAAATTTTTCGGGTCAATTAATTCAAATTTCAACATTGACTGGAAAGGTGAATAATAGATTTGTGATACTCAAATTTCAGGTGCTTGCCAAGCATAACAAGGAAGTCCGGTGCAACTCCGGCGCAGCCCCCGCTACTGTAAAGCTGACGAAATCTTCGATGCCACTGTCCGGTGCGAATATGCGGATGGAAAGGGAAGAGAGTAGGATGAAGCCAAGCCAGGAGACTTACCTGAAAATAAAATCTCGGGAGGAGAATATGTTGTTGATTATGCTGCCTTGTAAGGATCTGTCACATCCGCATAAAACAAATTCTAAAAGAATAATTTTAAAATCTAATCTGAACGTAATAATAAACAATTTGGCCATTGACGGCTACTTTATCTCCGGAGAAATAAAACAGGATTTCACAAAAAAGGTAATATTATGAATAAAAATTTAATGATTCAGGGAACCGCGTCATCTGTTGGTAAAAGCATTTTAACCGCTGCTTTTTGTCGGATTTTCTATAAAGACGGCTACAGAGTGGCTCCTTTCAAATCACAGAATATGGATTTGAACTCATTTGTTACCGAAGACGGTCTTGAAATGGGACGAGCTCAGGTGGTGCAGGCCATGGCCTGTAACCGTAAACCGGTGGTGCAGATGAATCCGATTCTGATGAAGCCTTCCACCGATAAGAGAGCACAGATTATTTTGGAAGGTAAGGTGCATGAAAGTATGGATGCCCAGGATTTCTTCCGATTCAAACCAGTATTGAAAGAGATGATTATGAATAATTACCGGTACTTGGCAGAAAGTTCCGATGTGGTGGTTATCGAAGGTGCCGGTTCACCGGCGGAGATTAATCTGAAAACGGATGATATCGTTAATATGGGACTGGCGGAGATGGTGGATGCTCCGGTGATCCTGGTGGCAGATATAGACCGGGGCGGTGTGTTTGCTTCTATAGCGGGAACTCTGCTTTTGTTGGATGAAAACGAACGTGAACGCATTAAAGGCGTTATCATCAATAAGTTTAGGGGAGATGTAAAACTGCTGGAGCCGGGCTTGAAAATGCTGGAAGATATTATCAAAAAACCGGTATTGGGTGTGATCCCTTATATGAACGTAGATATTGAGGATGAGGATAGTGTTACCGACCGTTTTAGCCAAAAGGGGCGTAAAGAATTCAATATCAATATTGCTGTGATCCGTACTCCCTATATGTCCAATTTTACCGATTTCGACGCTTTTGCCATGTATGAAGATGTTAACCTGCGCTATGTAACAAGTCGAGATGAATTTGGTGATCCGGATGTTATAATTCTTCCCGGAAGTAAAACTACAATTTATGATCTGTCGTTTATCAGGAATTCCGGGTTGGAAGAAAAAGTTATCAGACATTCTCGTAATGGCGGACTGGTAATCGGGATCTGCGGCGGTTTCCAGATGTTGGGCACCAAAATTGAAGATCCCTGTCAGGTAGAAGGGAAGGTTACCCAAATTAATGGGCTTGGTTTGCTGGATATTTCCACCGTGATGCAGCCGGATAAAGTTACCAGGCAGGTAAGTTTGGAAATTGATACAAGCGTTTCCGCTATCTTTGCCGAATTGGAAAATAAAACCGTGAAAGGCTATGAAATTCATATGGGAAAAACTACCGGGAATGTGGAGAAAATTGCTTTTGCGTATAATGAAAATCAGGTAAGTGGCGTGGTGAAAGAGAATGTTATCGGAACCTATATTCATGGTATTTTTGATAACTGCAATTTTACCGATGCTATTCTCAATAAAATCAGGAAGCAGAAGAATTTGGCACCGGGATTCTCGGGTCAGAGTTTTGAAGATTATAGAAATTCCCAGTTTGATATTTTGGAACAAACAGTGAGGGATAATGTAGATGTTAAAGCGGTTTACCGGATTTTAGAGGGTGAAGATGTTGAATGCCGTTATTAAAATATCGGCCGGATTTATACTGGATCTGATTTTTGGGGATCCTTATCGGTTTCCGCATCCTGTTAGGTTTATCGGCAAATTCATCTCTTTCGCTGATGAGAAGCTGAGGAAAATAAAACATGAATTTAGCGGCGGGATGCTACTGCTTATCTTAACGGTAGGCCTCACTTATGGAATTACATATTTCCTCTGTTCCTTCTCAGATTTGGTTGAAATCTTTTTCATATATACCATCTTTGCTACTAACAGCCTCGCTAAGGAAGGTAGGAAAATTTACAGAAGTTTGCAGAAAGGAGATATCAAATCCGCCAGAAAATGGCTGGGTTGGATTGTGAGTCGGGAAACAGCAGAACTGGAAGAAGAAGAAATAGTTAGGGGAGCGGTGGAAACCATTTCCGAAAATATTGTGGATGGTCTTATTGCGCCTTTGTTTTTCCTGTTTTTTGGAGGAGCACCTCTGGCGATGGCCTATAAGGCGGTTAATACACTTGATTCCATGGTTGGCTATAAAACACCTAAATATATCAGGTTTGGCACAGCTAGTGCCAGAATGGACGATATTCTCAACTTTCTCCCGGCTCGGTTTACCGGATTTGTGCTGATGCCCATAGCGGCCTTGCTTGCCGGTAAGAGTTGGCGGGATTCATTACGAGTAGTTCGCAGAGATCGATTAAATAGTTCCAGCCCCAATGCCGGACATTCCGAAGCAGCTGTTGCCGGTGCTTTGGGGATTCAGCTGGGCGGAACCAGTACATATTTTGGCAGAACAGTAGAAAAACCCTCGATAGGGGATAGGAACAGGCCGCTTCATTATGATGATATTAAAAACACGATTAAGATTATGTATCTGACGGTGATTGTCGGATTGATCTTATTGGGTGGAGTGTATTTGTTGGTTGGTGTATATTAAATCCCTAAGCTGTCCCCATTTACAAGGGGACAGTTTGGGGGATCTTTTGCGAGTCGGGGTGAGGTTTTACAAAACAATCAATTATATTAGTATGAGATAAAAAGGAGAATCATGGAATTACATGGTGGTAACGTACACAGAATTCAAAGAGAAAAGAATATCAACCTAGAGAATCTTTATGATTACAGTGCCAATATAAATCCTCTGGGAGTACCGGAGCGTATAAAAAAGCTCATATCAGATAACCTACATCTGCTGGAGTATTATCCTGATCCCGATTATCAGGAGTTGATTTCGAGCATCGCCGAATATAATCGCATTGAAGAAGATCGGATAATTGCCGGAAATGGTGCCAGTGAAATGATTTATCTCTTTTTCCGCGCACTTCGTCCCGATAGCGTTCTTATCGTTTCTCCTACCTTTGCCGAATACGAACAAGCTATTGATCCGACTGTTACTCGGATTGATCATTTTGAATTGAAAGAAAATGAGGGCTTTGAACTGAATCTTCCTGAATTAAAACAACAACTTAGTACGGGGAAATACCGAGTGGTGGTTGTCTGTAATCCCAATAATCCCACCGGGAATTTTCTGAAACCGGATGAAGTTTTAGAAATACTCAAAATATGCCGAAAGCATAATACTATTTTATTTCTTGATGAAGCTTTCATCGAATTTACCGATAACGGTTTGGCAGATTCGGCGGTACGATTTTTGGATCAGTATGAGAATATTTTTATATTACGAGCCTTAACAAAGTTCTTTGCTATTCCTGGTTTGCGACTTGGTTATGGAATTACTTCCAATACTGAAATAAGAGAGCGGATAATCGCCGCTAAAGATCCTTGGAGTATAAATTGTCTGGCTGATCTGGCGGGTCGCGAATTGCTGCGAGAGCGGGAGTACATAAGAAAATCCAAGGAATGGATAAGCGGAGAAAGGCAATATGTTTTCGATTTGTTTGCTTCAGTGGAACATTTACAGATTTATCAGCCTCAGGCTAACTTTGCCCTGATTAAGCTCCTGAATGATATGAGCGTAAGTGAGCTGAAAGAAAAGCTATTGAATGATAAGATCCTGATCAGGGATGCCTCCAATTTCCCATTTTTGGATGATAGCTATTTTCGCATTGCCATTCGGGATAGAAAATCCAATGAATTTGTTTATAAGAAAATTATTGAGCGGAGTTTAAATGGTTGATTCTCGTTGAATATTTTATTGAGACGTAATGCGTTGAGACGTAATGTGTTGCGTCTCCATATCTTAAATAATTTCCTATTTATAAGATCTATCCTGTTACCAATTTGCAGGATTGCGGTTGATGTATCTTTTAATGCGATCAAATTCTATTTGGTTGCGTATGATATGATCGTAATATCGTGGTTGCCAATCGAATTCGAGATTATTTTTTCGGGCATAGATCGTAACTGCCGATTTGAAACCGCGGATTATTGATGCCAAATTTTTTGATTGGGGACCGAATTTATTTTTTGCCGTATTTATTGTCGTATTGTATTTATTTTTCCCGATAATAATGATTGCGTGAAAATGGTTTGGCATTACCACAAATTCATCCAATAATAAATTCATATCAGGACGGATTTCTGCTGTTTTTAACCATTCATTTTTTGCGATTTCACCAATTTCGGATAAATGCATTGCGTCTCTGTGTGTATGTACGATATTGCCAAAATAATTGATCCTATTTTTGGTGCAAATGGTAATGAAATATGCCGCATCATTAGCATAATCCCAATTTCGTAAGCGTGCCGATTGTATGCGATATTTATGTTTGAATTTTTCCATTATTAAACCGCCATACCCTGTTGATTCTTTTATATTATTGCTATTAATGGCTTGTGTGTCTCACTTTTCGCACAAGACAGAATCAAAAATATTAAAATGAATCTTTTTGGGTTTTTGTGGAAGTGGAAGTTCAAATTCTTTCCCTGACCCTTCTACTAATATTCGGATTCTTGCTTTCTGATTATTGCCAAAATCAATTTCAATGGGGATATAACTTTTGAAATTTTCACTCACGTTTTTCTGTTCAATTGTACAATTCGCATAGTATTTCCCATCATTTTTTTCTACTATATCATCTGTCATATTTATATCCTCCAATATATTTTATTTGACTTCGGCGTTAGCCGTATTACTAATAA
>DAOWES010000034.1 GCA_030638385.1 Candidatus Cloacimonadota bacterium
AAATCCTGATAACGTTGATTCTGCTTGTTAGTTGGAACCTTATTCATCTTGGTTTTGAGTATCAGAAGGAAGATTTTTTTGAGAAAGCTTCCAAAATAGAGATGATAATCTTTGCCGAAGACTTTGGTGATTTGCAAGAACTGAAGAGAGATCTGCAGCAAGTATATTATATTGATAGGGTTGAAGTTGTTTCCGATACTACGGTGGCAGATGAGCTGATTGCAACTTATGATTTGGGTAATGTAAGTGATATTTTGGTTTCCTATAATCTTCCCAATATAATGTCGATTAATTTTGATGGCAGAACTTTTCGCGAAGCAGAGAAGATAGAATTTGAGCAATTTCTAAAAGAAAAATATCCTAAACTCAATGTGAACTTTGATGATGAGATTTGGCTGAAAAATGAGAAAGATCTGCTATTTATCAAGAAAAGCTACCAGGTAGCTAATATCATCATTTTCTTGCTTTTGCTTTTCATCGTTAATTTCTTACGCATACATTTCGAGATAAAGCACAACGAATTTTGGCACATATTTAGAGCTGCCGGAGGAAAATATAATAGACGAACTATCGAGTTCTTAAAAGATTCCTTCATTTTGTGTTTGATTCCCATAGCCTTGGTAGTGGCTGTTTATTACTTTCTCATATTCAAAGGATATCTTATCTATGAGATAGATTACCGTATTTTTATAATCGAATTGGCAGCACTAATTTTATCTGCCTTAATATCAAGAATAACGTTATGGAGTAAATTTTAATGAAAAAACATATACCAAATATATTAACAATGTTTCGTGTTTTGCTGGTGCCGGTTTTTTTGTGGATTGTGTATATTAGCCGTCTGCAAGATTATCAGATATGGGCAACAGCTATTTTTATTGTCGCTAGTATCACCGATTATTTTGATGGAATGCTAGCAAGAAAGTTTAATGTAATTAGCAATTTTGGGAAAATAATGGATCCCTTGGCAGATAAACTTCTCGTTATTTCAGCTTTGGCTGCGCTCTTTAATCCAATGGGTTATATTGGGTTAACTGTAGTGCTGGTTATTGCCGCTCGAGAAATTGGTATAACCATTCTGCGTGATCATTATATTAAAAAGAAGATCTATATTGCCGCCAATAATTGGGGTAAAGTGAAAACAGTTTCTCAAATGGTGGGAATAATTGCAGTGCTTATTTATGCTTCTGTTTTGCACTATTTTCAATTAGAAGCTTCTGAAGTGATTAAGCTAATAATTAGAATTTATTTCTGGATTACAGCAGCCATAACGGTGTTTTCCGGGATGAATTATATTATTGTTAAGAAAAGTAAAAAAAATTAAGGTAGGAATTGTGAATAAAATAATACCGATATTAATAATTGTAATGCTAATAATTGGCTGTGGCGATACTGTGGATAGAACTCCGAACGGACAAAAGCGAATTGATCACCACAAACCAATGGCTTGGGGAAAAAAACATGTGATCTATGTATTTGCCGACGATGATGTTTGGCGTAAATCTGAATTTCAGTTACGCAGAACCTTAGAACGTTTTGTTTTTACTACCGAAAACGAGAAATATTTTGAAGTGAAACGAGCTCCATTTGATGCAATCGAGCAGTTTTATAAATATAATAATCTTATTTTTATGACCGATTTAAATTCAGAAGGTGAAGTGTCTGATTATGTGAAAAGTGTGATAAGTGAACGGATTACTAAGGAAGTTGAAGAGAATTTGGTGGGAGTTTATCCTGTAGAAAATTTGTGGGCAAATGACCAATATGTACTATTTATGCTGGGAACCACAAAAGAGAATTTACTCAAATTGAATTATTTGCATTTAAATAAAACATTTAAGCTATTTAGAGAAAAACTTATTGCCCGAATTAGCAGACAGCTGTTTCAAATAGAGCAGTATGGTGCTCAAACTTTTGCCACTTTTCCCTGGGAGATGAGCATTCCCAAAAAATATGTAGTTTATAAGAGAGATCCCGCGAATAATTTTATCTCATTTATCGCCAGATTACGTGAATCTTCAGACCGTTATGTAAGCGTGTATTGGGAAGATTCCGATGAAAATAATGTAAGCCGCGATTGGTTAAAAGAGAAGCGAGCAGAACTTGCTTGGAAATATTATGATGAAGATGAATATGTGGAAGATAATCTGCGATCTGAAAAATTTGAGATTGCCGGCTATAAAGGTTGGAAAATCTCCGGAATGTGGATGAATAAGAAATATACAGCCGGGGGTGCGTTTCAATGTTATGCTTTTTATGATGAGCAAACAAAGAAAAGTTATGTGATTGATAATAGTGTTTATTTCCCACAAGGATATAAATTACAAGGATTGCTGGAGCTAGAGATTATCAGTAATACATTTGAGATTAAAACTACCCAATAGAGATATTTTTTTATTTGTGATATTAACGAAGGCGACAATGCACATTGTCGCCTTTTTTGATAGGTTAAAACCTATCTTTAAGATGAATAAAATCCTTTGTCATCCAGAGCCGTTGAATGCGTAGTTTTTACTAAAACAGCATTGGAGACGAAGGATGCCCTTTCCCCTTTGTCATCCAGAGCGGAGACGAAGGATGTCTCACCATTCACTCTTTGCCCTTTCCCGATAGGTTAAAACCTATCTTTAAAACGAATAAAATCCTGCGGATTATTCAGGCAATACTGAGCCTGAAAACTCATTAGACACAGATCAACACAGATGAGCACAGATTTTACTCAAAAATAAGAAGAACACAAAAAAAAATAGCAAAATGTGAATAATAGGCTCTGATCGAGATCGTTTTGCTAAAGCAAAGCCGAATCTTAGCTGACCGGGGTGTGTTAGTTCACCATTCAGCATCCGAAGGCGACAATG
>DAOWES010000256.1 GCA_030638385.1 Candidatus Cloacimonadota bacterium
ACGATAAAGCTTGTAACCGTACATATTTGTTTCAGATTCTGAAGTCCAATTAACTTTTACAAACTGATTTTGCACATATTGAGCTGAAAAATTTGAGAGAGTTACAGGAAGTGGAGCATCAGTTGTGAAACTTTTTACAGTCCCGTAAGAAGTACCTTCTGAATTGATAGCGTATGCATTATAATAATAGGTTGCACTGGAACTTAATGACCCAATCGACTCAGAGAACACGCCGGTACCAGAACCATTTGTATCTTTAGTTACTCCGCCTTCACCGATGGTTGGAGTTGAATCAGTTGTAGAATATACAACGCCTCGTTCGGTAACTGTTGCTCCACCATCAGATGTTACATTTCCTCCCAAAGAGGCACTATCATGTGTGATTGAAGATGCTGTGGTAGTGGTTACAGTAGGGGCGTTGAAACCCACTCCATACAAAGCAATAGCATTACCATTGCCGATTCCTGTGACAACTTGCGTTGTAGTTCCACCAGTTAAAGCACAACTTTTTATATCATCTGTAGAACTATCTATCCAGTAAAGTTTGCTATTTTGAAAATCAATAGCTATTGATCTTGGATATATTAATCCGCTTGATACAAGAGCAGTAGAACTACCTCCACTTAGTGTTGCCCGTCTTACTTCATCTGTACCATAATCCGTCCAATACATATAATTATTGGCTACATCCAGGGCTATTCCATATGGATTATTCAGGCCTGTAATCAAATCTTCGGCATTACTACCATTCAGATCTGCTTTTTGAATCTTATTAGCGCTAACTTGTGTCCAGTATATTTTATTGTTTACCAGGTCCAGGGCAATTCCATAAATATTATCAGCAGGTGCCGAAATCACAACTTCCGGACTTGTTCCATTCAGATTCGCCCTACTGATATGATCTTTAGTAGGATCGTTGTCCGACCAATAGATTTTACCCCCTTCAACATCCAGGGCTAGGGCAGTCGGAATAACTAAACCGGTTACAATATCTATTGAATTGGATCCATCGAGATCTTTTCTGATAATTTTATTATTATCATTATCGACATAGTAAATATAGCCATTGGTTTCATCAATAGCTATACCACGACAGGCAGCTGCGGCTGTTACAGTCGACTGATTGAAGCCATCCAAATCTGATTTATATATATTGTCAGTTGTATAATCAGTCCAATAAATATTGGTCTGAGCAGATAATACATTCACAAAGAACAGTAACAGAATAATAAGTAGTATTGAGTTTTTCATTTTTCCTCCCTTGTTTACAATCATCATTTTCTTATTTTTCATTAAAATTTAATAACAACCATACAAAATCAGGTAATCATATTAAGGCTATGTGAAATGAGTTAATTGAGAAATTGAGACAAAACAATAAAATGAAATTTTCTTCATATTTCCACCTCCATCGCTTACTAAAAACAAAGTATATGTATAGAAATTCAACCTTTTTCTTCCCTCTTCTAAAGAGTTCCGAAATCAATTCATACTTTTAGATAGGTCAAGTTTTTAAAAAAAATTGTGATAATATACTATTTCAAGAAATGAGTTGAATTTTAAAAATAACCAAAAAAGTAAAAAAAGAGATCCTTCGACGATAAATCGGGGATCAAGATGACTTTATTCGTTGAATAAGTGCCCTAAACTAAATTCCCCAAACTGTCCCCTTGTAAATGGGGACAGCTTAGGGAATTTAAATGCACTATTTTGAATGGTTAATTCTTACCAACAGAATATCAGATACATTATTTGCTTTGATTTTTAGTGTAAATATTTCATCCTCTCTATCGAAGCTACCCCATAAAGATTCTCCGTTTTGCAGAACTATTTTGCGAGAATGAATTGTTTCCAGTTCACCTCGGAAACAATAAAGAAAGATAGAACCACTATTAAAACCCGGTTCTACAATATTCAACTCTTCTCCCGCTTTCAGCATAAAATGCTCTAATGTTGATTCTACATCATCTTTAAGCATCACATTAAAATCCTGCACCTTGCCTTCGCTATCAGTAGTCCACTCTCCGGGGAAACTATCCTGCTCAAAAGGTTGCAAGCAAACCTCCCTCTGCCCCACATGGTGTAGCTTCAGTTCACCATCCAAGGGCATGATAATCCGCCGCACTCCGGGTAAAGAGGTGAAAGTAGATTTTTCCAAATCCACCTTAGCTGAACTAATACGCCAGAGAAAGCTTCGCTCGCTATAACTGGCATTCTGGGGATATATGGCCAGCTCGGTAGTAGTTCCACCGGACCATACAGAGGTTTTATAATCATTTATTGTTAATTTTTGAAATTTCATGTTTTACCTTCTAATTATTTCTTTAAGAACCCTAAGCTGTGCCCATTTCAAGGAGAAGAAGATCGGGGTGTGTAAAATATCTCACCACAATCCACCCTCATCCTGCTGTCCTTCTCCCTGCAGATATCGTTCTTGTCGAAATCGTTTTTCTACGAGTTGGCTTTGCTAAAGCAAAACAATCTCGATCAAAGACGATTCGTAGCCGAATCTTCGAAGGAATATAAGAATAGCAGGAAGAACAAAAGAGAAATTTGTCATGCTGAAGCGTTGAATGCGTAGTTTTTACTAAAACAGCATTGGAGTC
>DAOWES010000022.1 GCA_030638385.1 Candidatus Cloacimonadota bacterium
AGAATAATAAGTCTGTTGAATTGCTCTCAATTCGCAAACTTGTATTTTTATCACCTTTATCAACTTTACCAGTAAAAGGTGGGTTTGCAAGAATAATATCATATTGGCCTTCTTCGTTGTATGCTTTACTTAACGTATCTTTGTAATCAAGTTCAGGATAATCAATTCCGTGCATTATAAGGTTCATTAATCCTAAGCGCACCATAGTAATATCAATATCAAAGCCGTGAAATGATTTATCTAATTCTGTTTTAATATCTTCTGTTACAACTGACGAAGATGTTGACCTTTCAAAGCCATCATCATCTTTCTTGAGTTTCTGTTTGTCTTTTTTTCTAGATAAATCAGTAATGATATATTGATAAGCACCAAGCAAGAAACCACCAGTACCACAAGCAGGGTCAGCAATCTGGTGCCCAATTTGTGGTTCAAGCAATTCAGCCATTAGCTTAATTATATGTCTTGGAGTTCTGAATTGACCATTTTTACCAGCAGTAGCAATTTCACTCAGTAACATTTCATAAACATCGCCCTGAATATCTTGAAATGTATGACCTCCATTATTGGCGTCTTCTTCAATTTCCTTAAATATTTCATCAATCTGATTTATAGCTTCTAAAAGCAAACTTGGTTTTTCAATTATAAACACCGCATTTTGCATATGCTTTGTAAATGGAGATGTTTTCCCGTTTAGTTCCTTTAGGAATGGGAAAATATAAGTGCGCATAAAGTTTATCAAATCCTCTGATGACCGGTGTTTAAGATTTTGCCAACGCAACTCTTGTTTGTCTATAGCATCATCTTTTTTCATCCCAGGAGGAACAAAGTCACCTTTAAAACGGAAATTAAAATCAGTTTCACTCCAAAATCCATCATTCACATTGCGTTCTGCATTTGTTTCATTATCATCTAATTTTTTCATAAAAATCAAATATGATATTTGCTCAATTGCTGTAAGAGGGTTGGAAATACCACCACTCCACAGTGTATTCCAAAGACTATCTATCTTTGATTTTAATACTGAATTACTTTGTAACATTTTTATGCCGCCAATATTTTTTTGGTTAATATTAATATTTCTTCAATTTCTGCAGGACTGAAATTCCCTCTAATACCCCATGGATGGATTAGACGGAAATTCGAACAGATTTATTTTCTCCAATTTCCTGTCAATATTTTGCTTGCACAGTCATCTTTGTATGCTGCCTAGTTTATGAATACAAACTATTGTTGCTATTCCTTTGATTTAGTTTGGTAATAACAATTGCATAAATTTTTCTTTTATAATTTTACTATTTCCACCAAACAATTTTATTAAATAATTACTAATATTTTGGTTAAGAAGCTTAATCTTCAAATACTGTAAATAGGCATAACATCTGTATACCACGCCCAAATAATCTGCTGTACATAACTAACCTATACTATCCAAAGGATTCTGAATATTCGAAAGTCCTTTTTTAATAATATCTGTATATATCTCAAATCTTCCCCAGCTTCAAGTAGATGAGTTGCGAAGCTATGCCGCAAGCTATGCCGCAAGCTATGAACAAACACTTTTTTGTCAACTTTGACTTTCTCAAACGAGCTTGGGGAGTCCTTAACTACTTTAGATATAGATATCTCAAATTAAATTTAGTTCTAAATATCCACGACAACTACTTGAAAATATAGAAGTTAGGGAAATCAACAATTCAAATAAATCAGAAAGAGCTATAATGCTAGATTGAAAAAGGCCCTTAGGAGGCTCAAAATATTTTAGATTGTTTTGTTATTGACGAATTAAGCTAACCTACAGTTTTTGAAGTCAATTAAATTAATTAGGAGTTAGTATGAAAAAAATTATTTATCTCATTTTAGTTATTACTATTAGCTACTTAGCAAATTCAATTTCTTTTGAAACTCCGATTGATGGATATAACTTGAATGTTCAGGAAACTTCTAATATTTCTACTTTTTCAGATTCAAAAAACGATATTGATGAAATTACTGAAAAAGTTCAATTAAATGAAACTAAATATACTATAAAATTAAACAAATTAGATGAGAAAAGAGTATTAAATATTACCAATGATATTTATAAATTATTAGTTTCTAAGGTAAATAATATAATTTTCAATGCTGCAGAACAAAAAAATCAAGTAGTACAAGTTGCTACAGAATCAAATTCGAAGATAATAATAAACATATATTAAAAAAAATATGAAGCCTGGAAAAATCCGGGCTTTTTTGTTAATAATAGGAGATAATATAACAATGAGTATTAAGTTAAAAGAGTTAAGCCATGAAGAACTTGTAAATATTAGTGAACTTACAAATGAAGCAAGAGGTTACATTCTTCAAATGACAACCTTATCGGCGTCAGGTCATCCCGGTGGCTCGATGTCCACAATTGATTTTTTAATGACATTATACAATCTCATCAACGTAGATCCCAAAAATCCAAATATGGAAAATCGTGATCGAGTAGTGATGAGTCATGGACATGTTTCACCTGCAGCATACACAACACTAGCTGCCAAAGGTTTCTTCCCTATCGAAGATGCAGTAAGTCAGTTTCGTCTTGCCGGTAGCATCTATGAAGGTCACGTAGAACCAGATGTACCAGGAATCGAATGGGCTAGTGGAAACTTAGGTCAAGGACTCTCTGCCGGCGTTGGTTTTGCACTTGCCAATAAACAAAAAGGTATTAATAGCAATGTATTTGTATTGATGGGAGATGGTGAGCAGCAGAAAGGTCAGATCGCCGAAGCAAGACGCTTTGCAGTAAAATACGACCTTAATAACATCACAGCTTTTATCGATTACAATCAACTTCAAATTAACGGAGATATCACAGGCGTGATGCCACAAAACATCATGGATAACTACATTTCAGATGGTTGGGATGTAATAAGCATTGATGGCCATAATTTTGAAGACATTCATAATGCTATTCATGATGCGGTAGATAATGAAAATCCTACTGTTATCATTGCTCATACAACAATGGGAAAAGGCGTTTCTTTTATGGAAAACAAAGAAAAATTCCACGGTTCTACACTTAATGAAGAGCAGCTTGTATTAGCATTAGAAGAATTAGATGTGGAAAACAGATTTGACGAAATGAAAAAATTACGCTCTGAACATAATGAACAAAATAATTGCGAACATTCAACTGTAAGAAAAGCCCTCAATCTTGATCTTGGAAGCCCAATAATTTACCAAGATAAAACAGATTGTCGTTCAGCTTGGGGTAACGCTATTGCCGATATCGCCAAACTTAATAAAAAAGCGCCATTAGCTGTATTTGATTGCGACTTGATGGGTAGTGTGAAAACAGATGGGTTCTTTGCAGAATTACCTGAAAATTTCTATCAAGCTGGAATCATGGAACATCATACTGCTGTAATGGCAGGAGCGATGAGTGCTGCCGGCGTTCAGTCATATTTTGCAGATTTTGGTGTGTTTGGGGTAGATGAAACTTTCAATCAGCACCGACTATCTGACATCAATAATACAAACTTAAAAGTAATTACCACACACGTAGGATTGGATGTTGGTGAAGATGGAAAAACTCATCAATGTATCGATTATTTGGGAGTTATGAAAAACATTTTTGGCTTCCATACAATTGTTCCTGCAGATCCAAACCAAACAGATAGAATTATTCGTTACATTAGTGGAAAATATGGCAATTTCTTAGTTCCAATGGGACGTTCAAAACTTGATGCAATCAAAGATTCGGCAGGAGAGATCTTTTTTGGTGAAAATTATACTTTTGAATTTGGTAAAGCTGATAAATTGCGCTCCGGTAATGATGGTGCAATATTAGCTATGGGAACATTAGTTACCAGAGCTCTTGAAGTAGCAAGCAAATTGGCTGAAGAAGGAATTAATATTAGTGTTTGGAACTTCTCATGCCCAACTGCTCTTGATGAATGCGCATTAGCTGAAGCTGCTAAAACAGGAAATGTTTTTACTTATGAAGATCATAATGTTCAAACTGGTCTTGGAAACAGCATTGCCGATAAAATGATGGAACTTGGCTTAGCTTGTAAATTCACAAAGTTTGGCGTAGAAGGCTATGCTATGAGCGGTGCTTCTGACCAAGTATTTGCTAAATGTAAATTAGACACTGATTCAATTATTAAAAGAATCAAAGCAAAATTATAGTAATTTAGTAAGAATATATATTAAGCCCTGCAGAGATGTAGGGCTTTTTTTTTAGCCACAGACCTGCTTTGTTAGTATTGTTCGTGCAGTTCGTTGATAATGATATTTATCTACCGCCCAAAAAAG
>DAOWES010000065.1 GCA_030638385.1 Candidatus Cloacimonadota bacterium
AATTTTTACAGCGCTATTCAACATCTTAAGCTCAGCTCTCGCCTCTTTATTATAAGTTGGAACAGCTTGGATCTGTTCATCTAAGCTTCCCTCAAATTGTACATCCGCTTCCAATTCATTACCGATAAGCTGATTAAGAGCAAGCTCAGATAATTTTTTACCATTATTTGCTTTCATTACTTTTAGCTCTGCTTCATTCTGCACAACCAAAGCTTTTAGCATGCTATTTGATGTAATTACCCCTTCGTTAAGATAGTTCTGAAGATCTTCCACATGCTTATCAACAGCAATTTTATAATCATTTGCCAGCTTCACTTTTTCATATAATGAGATTACTCGCCAAAAATATTCATCTGTCTTTAGAAGTAATTGCTGACGTGTTAAATCTTCGGTAGATTCAGCGATTTCTTCTGCATATTTGGTAATTTGATATTTCTCAAATAACTTCCCGCCGACGAATATTGGTTGAGTAAGATTTACACTACCGATGAAAATATTTTCCTTACCAAGCTCCAATTCTTGACCGGGCATTATTGCCCAATTTTGCACAATCACCTTACCATTTTCATCCAATACAGCATTTCCATCAGCATCTTTAATAATTATCACATTGCCCGCTGCATCTGCTACCGGAAGTGCTAAGTCTGAAGTACTAATCTTAAATTTCTCATTCATTTTGCTGTAAGCACCGGTCGCACTAACTTTCGGTAAAAAATCGGTAATAGCTGATTTCACCGTAAGTTTTGCAGATTTGCGATTTTCCTTTTCAATTTTCAAAGAACGATTGTTTTGCAATGTCTGTTCTCTACATTCATCTAAATTCATACCAACTAAGAAAGTTTGGAAAAGTATCAATATAGAGATGAGGATAGAACTCTTTTTCATTTTTCACCTCTTTTCATTAATCCAAATTGTAAAATATCTGATATTTTGTTTTTCATATCTTCCAAAGGAAATTCCTGATTTTTCATAGCCCACTCTGCTAAAATAAAATCCATTGTTCCAAAAATTATATAAGACACTGCTTCTGCATCCACATCCCGAATATCTCCTTCTGCCTTGGCCTCTTCGATTAGTTGCTGAAGATAGCTAATGTATTCCTTAAATGGTTGGTAACTTGGATATTTCTCATAAAAATCCGGACTTTGACGAATTTCCACCCCAATGAAACGGGCAATATATGGATTCTCAGTAATTATTTCTATATGATAATCAAAGAAGCTACTCAAACGTTCCAACGCAGATTGCTTTGTATCAATTAGTTGCTTGATCGTTTTCAATTTTTTTGTAGCTAACTCTTCAAAAGCTTTGATAAACATCTCATCTTTACTTTTGAAATATAGATAAACTGTCCCATCAGCCACATTCGCTGCCCGGGCAATATCAGAAATATTTGTTTTATGAAAACCCTTCTGCGCAACAGTCATAATTACTGCATTCATTATTGCTTCACGCTTACTTTTTTTCTTCTCTTTTACTTTATCACTATCGTTATTATAAGCCATCACAAACCTCCAAAATTTAGTTTTAAATATATATTTGAACGCAAAATTTGAAAGCTGAAAAGCCCTGTCAACAACAATGAATGGGTGCACACTCACTTTTTCAAAGTGAATGGTATTCATAGTTTGCAACCACATTACCATTGCCCTTTTGCTCAATCCTTGTTCATTGTTAACTTTTTTTATAACTCCAATTTATGAATGTTATTCAGTCCTGGGATCATTGTAAAAATGCTGCCAAATTTGTTTATTAATAGGAAATTTGAACTAGTAATGAATGAGAATATAGGCAGATTAATAATTTAAATAATTTCCACAAAATTCTTGACCCAAAATTGCAACATGGCATAAACAGACCATTGGTCGGTAAACATATTTTAACTAATAGGAAAACAGATGGCTAGAATAGTGAAAAAAGCAGAAGAGCGACGAAAAGAAATATTAGAAAAAGCAGAAAAGCTTTTCTATAAATTCGGTTACACCAATACATCAGTAAATATGGTAATCAAAGCGTTAAATATTTCCAAAGGAGCTTTTTATCAC
>DAOWES010000215.1 GCA_030638385.1 Candidatus Cloacimonadota bacterium
ATTTATTCTCCTAAAAGTAATAGTGCACGCCGGCTTGGGGAATGAATTGGATAAATTTTATTTTATTGTCATAATACCAAGGCCAATCTATGGAAGCATGTAAATGTTTCGTAAGTGGAAATTCTAAACCTATGCCAATTCCTATATTTAGGTAATATACGTCTTTTCTTTTGGCCTCTTCATTTTCCTCATCCTTCTCTTCTTTTTCGAAGATATGAAAAAGAGTTGTTCCGGCTAATAGATAAAATCTGGAAGTTTCTTTGTTTTTTAAGTTATAGTAGAAGGTGCCGGCAATATTTGTGCCGGAATAAATATCTTTGTTCTCTGATTCAAATAAATTACCGGCAGTAAATTGATATCCTGTCTTACCTTCCATAACTCGATAAGATATTCCGCTTCCCGAAATATAACCTGCTGACATGCCGATTGATCTGTTTAATGGTTCTGCTGATAATAGAGCTATGCTAAAGATCAACAGGATTAATAGAATATGTTTTTTCATTTAGTCTCCTTTATTCCACAATTTTTTTTATTTGATATCTGATGATAGTTCGGTAGTTATCAGGATTTCCCTTAAAGAACATTCCAGGTCCTTTTATATATTCCTCTTCGTGATCTCCACAAATTTCATAACCACTATCTGTAATAAATGAATGTAATCGGTTAACTGTTTCAGACTCAGAAGCATAGCAACCAATATGTAAGATTTCGGCAATTTCACCATATTCCCAAGTCGCTAATTCCAATTTTGGATATTTATTTTTGATTTTTTCAGGGATTTCAGTGATTTTATTATTTACGGGTATACCAAATATACCAAGCCATTCTTCGCGAGGTGTTCCACAAGGTTTTGGCCATCTTGCACGAGGTGTTTGCATTTCCAGGTCATATTTCCATTTCAGTTTATAAAAAGTTGAAACTAAAGCTCTAAAAGCTTCTTTTCCTGTAATATTGGGGTCTCCAATAAGTTGATATTCCAACATCGGTTGAGTTGTTTTTTCTCTTATTTGTGGTGTAAGTAAATGATCAAATTTTGTGAAATCTTTTTTACATCCAACCAATAATAACAAAATTAAGTTTAAAATAATAAATGCTTTTTTCATATAACCCTCCGTTTATTATGTAGAACTAATTCTTAAAAAAATGATCTGACTTTATTTTGCAATCTTTTTTTAAAAATTATCATTCTAAGCTGAGCGATTCCTTTATTTATAATGAACCAATCTTGGATGCGAATGTGACAATGTATATTCTCGCATTTGTGAAAATAATTTCTTGCAATGAAATTAGCCGTAAAAACAATGTATCCAAATAAGTTTCAAGGAGATGGATAGTGTTATATTATTTAGATTTATTGGGAACGCTTGTATTTGCAATTTCCGGTGCTTTACGAGCCAGTAAGCATAACTTGGATATATTGGGAGTATTGGTATTATCGGTGGTTACCGGAGTGTCCGGGGGTATTATCAGAGATATGATAATTGGAGATAATTTACCAGCAGCGTTCAGGAATGAATGGTATTTGATGATTTGTGTAATCGGTGGGATTTTGGTTTTTATAGCAACTCCTAAAATTGCCAAAAGTTGGAATGTAGTGCGCTATTTTGATGCTGTAGGTTTGGGAGTGTTTGCCGCAATTGGTGCAACAAAAGCGTTGCAATATGGGGCAGGGCCAATCGGTGTGATAATGCTTAGCGCAATCACGGCAACCGGTGGCGGAATGCTGCGTGATGTTTTGGTGCGGGAAATTCCGGCTGTGTTGCATCGAGATTTCTATGCTACAGCCGCAATGCTGGGAGCTGTGGTTTTGTTGATTTTGAATTATTTTGAATGCTCACAATTTGTGCAGATTTTTTCAACCATTGCTGTGACAACAGGCATCAGATTTACTGCAATGTATTTTCAAGTTCAACTGCCAATTGCTAAACGTGCCGAGACGGAGTTGGATTAGGATTAAGGCAGGGAGTTTTTTGTCACTAAGACACAAGGGGAACAATATCATTTCTACAGTATCCCCAATCTATTACGACAGCATTATCGCTGCTTTATCTTTTTTCGTCCAATTCCAGCCATCGTAATTCAACCTCATCAAGGAGTTCTTGTAGCTCTTCTTGTTTGGATGTGATTTCAGCAAATTCCAGGTGGGTTAAGCTAGTAGCATCAAGCTCAATTTTCTTAGATAATTCAGCTAACTCGGAATTTAAATTTTCCATCTCAATTTCGATTTTTTCCAATTCACGTTTTTCATTGAAGCTAAGTTTTTTGCTACTATCGTTGGAAGTTTTTTTAATGATTTTTTCTTTCTTTTTTTGTTTACTTTCTTCAGCGTAAAATCGTTTAACCAAAAGATAGTCGGAATAATTTCCCGGGAATTTACGAATCTGATTTTCTTCAAATATAAAAAGGTGATCCACAGTTCTATCTAGGAAATAACGATCATGTGAAACAACTAATAAACATCCTCGGAAGGCATCGAGATAATCTTCCAAAATTTCTAACGTTTTTATATCTAAATCATTGGTCGGCTCATCCAAAATAATGAAGTTCGAGCCAAACATCAATGACTTTAGCAAATATAATCTTTTCTTTTCTCCACCGGAGAGCGAGGTGATTTTACTTTGCTGCATTTTCCCATCGAAAAGAAATTTTTGTAGCATCTCGGAGGCAGAAAAGAGGGTACCGTCTTTTGTCCGGATATTATTTGCAAATTGTTGAATGTAATCAAGTACGCTGATATTTTTGTTAAATTCATCGCTATCTTGTTTGAAATAGGCGAATTGTGTATTTAATCCAATTTTGATATTTCCTGTATCCGGCTTCACTTCATTGGCAATCATTTTTAGAAGTGTTGTTTTGCCACAACCATTTGCTCCGATAATTCCTATGCGTTCAAGTTTTTGAAAAACATGATTAAAATTATTTATAAGTTTTTTATCACTATAAGCTTTATCAAGATTTTTAATCTCTAAAATGGTTTTACCTAAGCGCTTGGTGCCAAATGAGATGTCCATCTCACTGCTGGTTGATAAGTAGGATTTGCTAATTAGTTCTTTTACTCGATCAATGTGATTTTTTGGTTTAGTGGTACGAGCTTTTGCACCTCGTTGCAGCCATTGTAGCTCTTTGGATAGTTGGGCTTGTCGTCTGGTTTCTTTACGCTGTAAATCGACTAATTCGAGTTCTTTTTGTTTGATGTAATAGGAGTAATTACCGTCATAAAATTTAATATTTCCTTGTTCAATTTCCATGATCTTATTGCAAATAGCATCCAGGAAATAGCGATCATGTGTAACAAAAATTACACATCCGTTAAAATTGATCAGAAAATCTTGAAACCATTCAATTGTATCGATGTCCAAATGGTTTGTTGGCTCATCCAATAATAATATATTCGGTTCATCAAGCAGCAGCTTTGCCAGATCCAAACGTCTTTTTTGACCACCGGATAGGGTAGATATCTTTTGAGAAAAATCTTCAAAGCCCAATCTTGAAAGTAAGCTCTTGGCTTTTACTTCGATTTTCCAACCATCAATCGCATCTAGTTCGGTCATAATTGCGCGATATTGTTTCTCTAAATTTGGAGTTGATTTATCTTCCAATAATTTTGAAATTCGATAATATTCACGTAACAGTACAAATGCCGGTTGATCACTGAAATAGATCTGTTCATAGATAGTTAAGGAATGGTCCAATTGCGGAATCTGCTGGAGATATCCGATTTTCACATCATTTCGCATAGTGATTTTTCCGGAATCTAATGGTTCTATACCGGTAAGCATTTTTAGCAAAGTGGATTTACCACAGCCATTAATTCCTACTAAACCAATCTTATCACCCTTATGGATTCCAAAAGAACTGTTTTTACAGATAATTTTTTCTGAGAACGATTTTTGTAATGAATCGATAGATATTATGTTTTTTTTCAAATAAATACTCCAAAAGCTTTTTGACGAATTTTCTCAAGCTATTTCTTTTGTCAATTGTGATTGTGGGTTTTGGTCTCTGGGTTAATGAAAAAGAGGTAATTAACCTCTAGTTAAAGCCTTTCCTAAAAGCGAACTCCAAACTTTAAGGTATTACTTGTCAGATCAATATTGAACCTATCGTTATCATAAAACTTGCAGATAAAATAACTTATCGCACTGCCGGCTATGGCTCCGGCCATAACATCGCTAGGGAAATGTTGAGCGGAAGCTACTCTTAATGCTGCCGTGGCAGTAGCAGTTCCATAAAGTAAAATAGCATAAGGAATACTGTGGCCATTATTTTGGTAATGATAATAATATCCAAATGTAGCTGCCGAAAACACAGTGGAACTATGAAGGGAATAAAAGGAATGCTGGCTATTGCGCTGTTGTTTTGTATCTAACGAAACATTCTCATTATATACAAATGGACGATATCTTGATGTGAGTGTTTTTGTCCATTTTCCTACTGCATCTTGTGCTAATAAAATTTCTAAAAATACCATTATGTTATCTAATAAATTTGGATCATCATAAGTTAGATAAATAACTGTTCCCAGAGTTCCGAGTGCTGTGTAATCGCTATAGTCTTTAAGCTTTTTAGAGTAATCAACCAAGGCGATCTTATCAAAAGACCAAAGGTTGTTAGTTGATAAGGCTTCGAGCTCTTGCTGGGTGGGCTTGCTAATAATTTGTCTATCGAAGTAATTATTACTTAGACTAAGGACTCCCCAAGCTGCAGATTTGATGAGGAAATCTGTTTTATCTACTTTAAATGTTTGGGCAAAAGCTGATTGTGTGATGATTATTATTAAAACGATTAAGCTGATTTTTTTCATTTGATTGTCCTAAAAAAAAATGACCCGTCGAAACGGGTCAAAAGAATAAATTTATTTATTTTCCTAACGTCGCTACCATCACTGCTTTGATAGTGTGCATTCTGTTTTCTGCTTCATCAAATACTACAGATTTTGGTCCTTCAAATACTTCATCAGAAACTTCCATTTCGCTAAGGCCGAATTTATCGAATATATCTTTTCCAACCTTTGTATCTGTGTTGTGGAATGAAGGTAAGCAGTGCATGAAAATAGTTTCCGGATTTCCGGTCATATCCATCATTGTTTGATTAACTTGGTAATCTTTAAGAAGATTGATACGTTGTTCCCAAACTTCAGCTGCTTCACCCATTGATACCCACACATCTGTATAGATTACGTCTGCACCTTTTACGCCAACAGCAATGTCGTCTGTAACTGTAATTTTGGCACCGGTAGTTTTGGCTATTTCATTACAAATGTCGATAAGCTCTTGTTCCGGTTGAACTTCTTTAGGAGCTACAATGCGGAAATCCATTCCGAGTTTCGCACCACCAACCATAAGAGAATTTCCCATATTATTACGTCCATCTCCAACGTAAACAAATGTCATCTCATTGAATGGTTTGTTAAGGTGTTCTTTAGCAGTAAGGAAATCGGCTAAAATTTGAGTTGGATGGAATTCTGTAGTAAGACCATTCCATACAGGAACACCGGCATATTTTCCAAGTTCTTCAACGATGTCTTGTCCAAATCCACGATATTCAATACCATCATACATTCTACCAAGTACTCTGGCAGTGTCTTTCATGGTTTCTTTTGTTCCAATTTGGCTTCCACTTGGTCCAAGATAAGTTACATGAGCACCTTGATCTAAAGCAGCTACTTCAAAAGCACATCTGGTTCTGGTTGATGATTTTTCGAAGATAAGAGCGATGTTTTTTCCTGAAAGTGTTGGTTGTTCTACTCCTGCATATTTAGCTTTTTTTAAATCTTCAGCTAAATTGATGAGGAAATTGATCTCTTTTGGTGAAAAATCCAAAAGCTTTAAGAAATTACGGTTTCTAAGATTGTATCCCATATTATATCTCCTATGTTTTAATTTATATTTGCCAACAAATAGAGATGCTTTTTTTGATCAAGGAAATTCTTTAGAAGGAGAAAGGGAAGGGGTATCAGCAAGGCACCAAAGCACTAACAAAGCTCAAAAGAAATGAGCTTTGCATAGTTAAGTGTTTTGTGAAATCTTAGCCCGACTCGCAAAAGATCCCCCAAACTGTCCCCTTGTAAATGGGGACAGCTTAGGGATTCAAACTCAGCGAATAAGGTGTTTCGACTTCAATGCTGTTTTAGTAAAAACTACACATTCAAGGGCTCACCATGACAAAATTAGGTTATTATGTAAAACCTCACCCCGTCCCTCTCCTACAAGGAGAGGGGGGAAGGATGTGGGTAATTTTTTTAAGCTAAGAGATACTTGTTTTCTATTATGGTTCGTCTCCAATGCTGTTTTAGTAAAAACTACGCATTCAACGGCTCACCATGACAAAATTAGGTCTTTTGTAAAACCTCACCCCGCCCCTCTAATATTAGTCGACTCGTAGAAAAACGATTTCGAGAATATTGCCTATTAGTAGTTTAGAAATTAGTATCATGATCATGACTGCTTTGTCTCTTTTATCTTCTTGCTATTCTCATGTTCCTTCTAAGATTCGGCTCTGAACAAAGTGAAGAACGATCTCGAGCTGACGGGGTGTGTAAAATATCTCACCACAATCCTCCCCTCATCCTACTGTCCTTCTCCCTGCAGATATCGTTCTTCTCTTTGTTCAGAGCCGACTCGTCGCTGCCACCCCTCTATTAGATGG
>DAOWES010000163.1 GCA_030638385.1 Candidatus Cloacimonadota bacterium
ATTTATTCGGTGCTTTTTTTTTACATTTCCAAATTACCTAAAGCTTCATCTTTCATTATTCCATCTATTGCCCAAAACTGTATTGACAAAATAAAAAAATTCTAGCTAGTTGCAAATCGCATCTTACATAGCAACAATCGCCGGATGCCAATAATAATATTTTTAGGATGGAAAAATGAGATCTCTACCATTTATTATAATAACAACATTATTTATTTCAGCTTGTCAGCGAACTCCTGTATTTGATGGAGAGCAAGCATTCACTCATCTCATTAAACAATGTGAAATCGGTCCGCGCTATCCGGGCTCTGATGAAATAATTATTTGCCGCGAATATATTAAAGCTAATTTGGAAAAATCCAACGCCAAAATAATAACCCAAAAATTTTCCGCAGAAATAAATGACAGCAAATACGAAAGCGAGAACATTATTGCCAGATTCTTCCCAAGACAATCACGCAGAATCATGCTTGCAGCCCACTACGACACAAGACCATGGGCTGACAAAGATAGCAACATAGACAACCACAACACACCAATCATTGGCACCAACGATGCTGCTTCGGGCGTAGCGGTACTATTGCAGATCGCCACAATCTTAAATAAAACCCAACCTTCTGAATTTGGAGTTGACCTTGTTTTCTTCGACATAGAAGACATGGGATCATATGGATCAAATGAAAACTGGTGCCTGGGCTCCAAGTATTTTGCAGAAAACATCCCTATCAGAGAACCTGAAAAGATTATACTAATCGACATGATCGGAGATAAAGATTTGGAAATATTAATGGAGCAACATTCTTATCATGATTCACCAATCTTAGTAAACCAGATTTGGGAAATTGCTGCCGAAAAAGGTTACAAGCAATTTAAACGCAAACTAGGACAACTGATTTATGATGACCACGTCCCCCTCCTATCGAGTGGACTAAACGCTATCGACATCATTGATTTTGATTATAAATATTGGCATACACTTGAAGACACCCCCGATAAATGCTCCTCAGAGTCTCTTCAGATTGTTGGACAAACATTAATTGAATTCATCTATCAGAAATGAAAAACCCTTTACGCAACATACTAACTGCCAATGAACAGAAAATCGTCATTTTCCTACTTTTCTTTGCAATATTTGGATTATCTCTCAAATTCCTTTCTTCCAATATAAGCGCTAAAGAAAACGGAGCAGACTCTCTCGATTTTAGCGAAGACTATCTAATCATATACGATCTTCGCAACATTACCATCAAAGAAATACAAACCCTACCGGGCATTGGCCCCAAACGTGCAGCCACAATTATAGCATACAGAAAAGATTATGGTTTTGATTCTCTACAAGACCTGATGAACGTGAAAGGCATTGGCAAAACATCATACCAAAAACTAGAAAAACATTTTATCGATTTTGGAAAAACAGAGCCCACAACAAATAACCAAGTAAAAACAAATTCCGACCTAAGCCTCATAAACATAAACACAGCAAACACTGAAGAACTAATATTACTACCCGGAATCGGCCCATCTAAAGCCCAAAAAATAATCACTAAACGAGAAGAGTTGACGCAATTTTCATCTTTGGAGCAATTGTTAGATATAAAAGGGATAGGAAAAAATACTCTTGAAAAACTAAGAGATAAGATTACATTAGGAGCAGAAAAATGACACCAATACCAACAATCACATTGGCCAAATTATATGAGCAACAAGAACAATATATCGAAGCACTTGCACTATATCAAATGCTCTCCAAAAAAAATAATACTGAAAAATATCTAGATAAAATTTCAGAAATAAAAGAGATAGTTTTTTCTTCCAACCAAAAAGAATACCATAAATTACTACTAAACCTTTTCACTAAAGAGGAAAGAAATGAACTTCAGGTTCTACCTCATAATGAATATTTAGACTACACTGAAGTCATTGAATTATATAAAGAGACTCAAGAAATCACGCCCACAAAAGAACCCAAACCGACAGACAAGACAACCCCCATTCTTGCCGACATCTTAGAAAAATTAGACAAAATAGATTCAGACGACCTTAATAAACTAGCAAAAGAAAAATTCAACAAAAGCGTTAGCAACTTAACAATCACCGAAATCCGAGAATTAATTTCGCAATGAGGCAAAAAGAGATAAATAAACTTTGCCAAAGATGCTCACTCAAATGCAAGCAATTGGGAAACATAACATTAATCTCTTGTCCAAACCTTGAATACAAACCCCAACAAATTAAAATTTCTTTTTCATATAAAAAGAAAAATAAAAAAAAG
>DAOWES010000194.1 GCA_030638385.1 Candidatus Cloacimonadota bacterium
AATATTAGCCAAGTTGATTTTATTTATGAGCCTGATGAAAAAACTCTCGTAGAGGAGATGGCTACTAAATATATCGATGTGGAGTTGTGGAGAATTATGCTAGAGTCATCAGCTGCTGAGCAAGGAGCAAGAATGACAGCTATGGATAGTGCAACGGAAAATGCTTCTGAATTGATAGATACGTTGAGCTTGAGTTATAATAGAATCAGACAGGCCGGTATTACGAAAGAGATTATTGAAATATCGTCCGGTGCAGCTGCGATTAATTAAGAGAGGTAAATATGTTAGAAGGCAGAATTATACAAGTTATTGGACCAACTGTAGATGTGGAATTTCCGGAAGGTCATTTACCCGCTATTCATAATGCGTTAAAGATCGAGAGAGAAGGTTTTTCAGATCTCGTTTTGGAAGTTCAAATGCATTTAGGCGAAAATAAAGTTAGAACAGTTGCGATGGATTCTACCGATGGTTTGGTGCGTAGACAAAAAGTAGCTGACTTGGGTGAGCCAATATCGGTTCCGGTTGGTGAAGGTCTTTTGGGAAGAATCATTAATGTGATTGGAGAGCCAATTGATGAACAGGGTGAAGTGGAAGCGGAAGAACGTTACCCAATTCATCGTGAAGCACCATTGTTTGAAAATCTTTCTACCGAAGAGGAGATCTTAGAGACAGGAATTAAGGTTATCGATTTAATTGAGCCTTACTCAAAAGGTGGGAAAATTGGTTTGTTTGGTGGAGCTGGTGTAGGGAAAACGGTAATTATTCAAGAGCTTATTCGTAATATTGCGATTGAGCACGGTGGTTATTCTGTGTTTGCCGGTGTAGGCGAGAGAACCCGTGAGGGAAATGATCTTTTCTTGGAAATGAAAGAATCCGGCGTTATTAATAAAACAGCATTGGTGTTTGGTCAGATGAACGAGCCGCCGGGAGCACGTCAACGTGTTGCTCTTTCCGGTCTTACGCTTGCGGAGTATTTCCGTGATGTTTCTCGTAAGGATGTATTGCTGTTCGTTGATAATATTTTCCGTTTTACGCAAGCCGGTTCAGAAGTTTCTGCGCTTTTAGGAAGAATGCCGTCTGCGGTGGGTTATCAGCCAACCTTGGCTTCTGAGATGGGCGATTTGCAAGAGAGGATTACCTCAACTAAAGATGGATCAATTACTTCTGTTCAGGCTGTATATGTGCCTGCAGATGACCTTACTGATCCTGCTCCTGCAACTACTTTTGCTCACCTTGATGCAACAACAGTGCTTTCCAGAAGAATTGTGGAACTTGGAATTTACCCTGCGGTGGATCCTCTTGAGTCAACTTCAAGAATTCTCGATCCCAAGGTAATTGGTGAAGAACACTATAATGTTGCACGTGAAACTCAGCGTGTTATTCAAAAATATAAAGATTTGCAAGATATTATCGCAATTTTGGGTATGGATGAATTATCTGATGAAGATAAATTAGTTGTGAATAGAGCTAGGAAGTTAGAACGATTTTTCTCACAACCTTTCTTTGTGGCTGAGGAATTTACAAATACTCCCGGTGCCTATGTGTCATTGTCAGACACTATTGAAGGCTTTAAATCTATCTTGGAAGGTGAGTGTGATGATTGGCCGGAACAAGCTTTCTTGTATGTAGGTAATCTTGATTCCGCTCGTGTTAAGATGGAAAAAATTCTAGGTAAATAAGAAGTTCTAAAATGAAAAAAATCTATGTTGAAGTAATTCAGCCAAATCGTACCATTATCAAAGGTGAATTCGATCACGTTATTGTGCCCGGAACAGAAGGTGATTTTGGAGTTTATTCAGGTCACACGCCGTTCATCACAATGATTAGACCGGGAATTTTAGAAGTATTTACTAATGATGATAAAGAGGGATTTGCTATCCATGACGGATTTGTTTCAGTGGAAAACAATAAAGTAACTATTGTTTGTGAAAAAATTGAAAAAGCTGACGGAATTGATGTGCGAAGGGCAGAAGAAGCAAAGTTAAGAGCTGAAAAGCGTATGAAGCATTCAGATGAAGAAACTGATTTTCGTCGTGCTGAATTTTCTCTGAAGAGAGCTTTGGTGCGATTGAGTTTAGGCCAGTAGATATTAAAGAGTGATAGATATTTAAACCTTCAGGAGATTTCTTGGAGGTTTGTTTTTTTTTTATAAATTATGTAATCAGAGTGAGGAATAAATTGAAAAACAAGATTATTCTAATTTTATTAGTGCTTATTGTTCTGAGTAGTTGTAAAAATAGTGAACCAGAAGTAGGTAATAGAATTGTTGAAGATGAGGTTGGCGTAGAGAAGGACTCAATTGAAGAGTTTCCGGAAATGGTGAAGGAGGAGGCGGCGAAGATTGAGATAATTAACAATGCTTCCGAGAAGATTAAGCCATTCAAATTTACGGAAGGACTATATCTGAGTGCTTATTCAGTAGTGTCGTCTCGTTTCCCGGCGATTCTCGATTCTGCTCAAGCGGCCGGCATTAATACAATTGTTTTCGATCTTAAAAATATGAGCGGAGATGTTTTCTTTTCAGTGCCTCAAAAAGGCTCATATGGTCGCGAACGCTATAAAACGATAATAAATATTCCAAGAGTAGTGAAAACGCTTCATGATCGAAATATGAGAGCCGTTTCTCGGATAGTGATGTTCCATGATCAGTTTTTGGCTTCGGCAGATTCAACTCTTCGACCCCAAAATGTCGATATGACAAGTTGGAAGGAGAGTAAGAGGCGAAAAGCTTCATGGTTAGATTCTTCGAATCATCGAGTGCAGGCTGACTTATTGTATTTAATTGAGCAAGCCGCAAGTGGTGGGGTGGATGAAGTGCAATTAGATTATGTGAGATTTCCCACAGGTGGTGATTTGAAAAATGCTGTATTTCAGTTTATGCAAGATGATTTTACTGCCGCTAAAGCCGATTCAAATTATGTAATGCGTGCGAAGCCGGATGTGGTGGAGGATTTTGTGGGCAGAGCGAAAGAGATTTGTAGTAGATATGATGTTACATTGGCTGCTGATGTTTTTGCCATTGTAGCTTGGCAAAATAGAGTAGATGTAGCGAATACCGGGCAAGATATTGCAAGGATGACGAAGCATTTGGATATGATTCATCCTATGATCTATTCTTCTCATTTCGCAGATGATTTTGGGTATAGAACTGATGTGCCGAATGAGCCCTATTTTATTATGTATAAAGGCACTATGTTGACGAAAAAATACTCTGATGATAGGTGCCGGGTTGTGCCATATATTCAGGCTAATAGGTGGAAAGTTGATTATTCTGCAGAATATGTTTATGCGCAGATAGAAGCGATTAAGGCAGCCGGAGGAGATGGCTACATTTTGTGGAATGCTTCTTGTAGGTATAATAATACCCTTAGGTGGATTAAAAAATATGATTAATGTTTCACGTGAAACAAAAAGATAGGTAAAAAAAATGAGCTCCTTAAGGAGCTCATTTTTTTTGAATATAATTGTTTATTTGTTGTTCATTACTTCTTTAGTAAGAAGTTCTCTAATTATCTCAGGGTCGGTCTCAGTTCTCAAAACTTCAAGCACATCATCGTGCATCAATAGTCTTGATATGTATGAGATCGAAAAAAGATGCTGAATGTCGTCGTGCAAGAGTAATAAGAAATAGAGGTTAACCGGCTTATTATCAATTGCGTTGAATTCAATCTCTTCTTTTGATCTTCCGAAGATAATGGTAGGCTTCTTGATTTTCTTGGGATGGAAATGACGTGGGTGAAGTAAAGTTACACCCTTCCCAATGGCTGTTGATACGAGCTCCTCTCTGGCAACTACGATTTTGTAGAGCCAGCGGTGATCTCGTACGATTTTTAGCTCACTTGCTTTTTTAGACATTTCGGCAATAGCTTCATATTTGTTGTCCGCATCGAAATCGAAAAGAATGTTGCTTGCTTTGAAATAGTCCGAAAATCTACATACTGATCGTTTTAAAGCTAATTGCTCTAGTTCATGGTCATTCAAATTGGCCAACCACTCATCGACATCATCCTTGCGGATTTTGTAAGTGCTGCCTTTCTTGACTGTTTCAAACACATTAGCCTTGATCATCTCTTTGATAACAGAATCTGTTACTCTAAGTAATGAAGCTGTCTGCTTGATTGTTAGAAGGTCGTTTGACATAATATCTCCTTGTTATCTATTTATTTTAATATCAATGTTTTAATGCAATGAGCTTTTAACTATTAAAGAGTATATTTGTCAAGATAAGACTAAGTTCTTGACAGAAAAAAGGATGAAAAATAGCTAAAGCTATGAAAAAAATAATAATAGCAACAATTTTAATGGTGATTTTGGGCTGTACCTACTCTGTTTATTCAAGTGGAATGCCGCATCTGAAAAAAATTAAAATTACAGAGTTTGAGAACAAAACAAAAGAATACGAATTAGAAGCAAAACTATTAGATTCTTTGTCAGATAATTTTATTCAAGATGGAAGGTTGCGCTTGGCAGACCTTTCTCCGGATTGTTTGTTAACCGGAGAAATTATAGATTATTCGAATAAATTAACTACTTATGGAAGCTCCGGAGTTGATGAATATGAAGTTCGTATTCTGTTTTCGGTTGAATTTACCGATTTGGTTAAGAATGAAGTTATCTGGAAGAGTAGTAATTTGGTGTTATCTCAAGTTTATTCAAATGATGAGACTACTCAAATTCAGAGTGAAGAAGATGCCATAGAGGAGATCCAAGATCAACTTTTTGAGCGAATTTTAAGAGAAAGTTTGGAGGAGTGGTAGATGAGAATAAATAAATATTTAGCAAAGTGTAATGTTGGTTCCCGAAGATCGGTTGAAAAGTTGATTGTTGATGGGCGAATTAAGGTAAATGGAGAAGTTATCTCTAATCTTGCACATCAAATTAATGAAGAAACTGATGAAGTGAAATTTGATAATAAAACAATTGAATATGTAGAAGATAAAATCTATATTATGCTTAACAAACCCAAAAATTATTTGGTTTCAGGGAGAGATGATTTCGACAGAAAAACAGTGTTTGATCTTTTGCCGGATTTTGGAGCACATCTATTCGCAATTGGGCGCCTTGATTATATGTCGGAAGGTTTGTTATTGTTAACTACTGATGGAGATTTCGCAAACAAGATTATTCATCCACGCTATAAATTGCCCAAACTTTATAAGGTAAAAGTTAAAGGTGTTTTGGAACAAGATCAAATTCAAAAACTACGCGATGGTGTGATGATCGAAGGTAAGAAGACAAAGCCTGCTTTTGTAAAAGAAAAATCAAAAGGCGAAAATAGCTCCGTATTGAAAATAACAATTTTCGAGGGGCGAAAACGACAAATACGATATATGTTAAAGAAAGTAGGTTCAGAAGTTTTAGAGCTGAAAAGATTGCAAATTGGTGATGTGAAATTAGGCACGCTACCGATTGGTATGTGGAGAGTGCTAAAGCCAAATGAAGTACTGACATTAATTAGATTAAGCGAAAGAAAACAAAGAGGATAAAATGAAAATTGGATTAATTGGATTACAGAATTCGGGGAAAACAACGATTTTCAATGCTCTAACAGGGCAAAATGTTGAAATCACATCGTACTCTACTCAGAAAGTAGAACCGAATCTGGGAATAGTGAAAGTAGAGGATGAGAGAATTACAACATTATCCACAATGTACAATCCCAAAAAAACAATGTATGCCACGATTGAATATATAGATTTTGTAGGACTTACCGGCAATAAAGAAAGTAGTGATGCTTTTGGTGGTTCGGCGATGGGATTGGTTAAAACAGCAGATGCTCTTGCCTTAGTGATAAGGAATTATGAAGACCCGATGTCCGGGGATGAACCTATGCCGATCCAAGAAGCAGATTCAATTGAATCTGAATTGATTATTTCAGACTTGATAATTGCAGAGAAGCGCTTAGAAAAGATCGCTTCAGCCAAAGATAGAGGAATAAAAGATGCCGATATGGTTATCGAAGAAAAAGCATTAGAAAAAATCACTGCTCATCTTAATGAAGATAATCCGTTAAGAACATTGGAATTAACGGTTGAAGAAGAGAAAGCTGTTCGAGGCTTTCAGTTTATATCACAAAAGCCTTTGATGGTTATTTTAAATTCAGATGAAGATAGGTTTGGTTCAAGCGATGACATTTTGCAAAAATTAGAAGAGAACTATAAAGCAATAGAATTTTCCGGAAATTTTGAAATGGAATTGAATAATTTAGAAGAGGAAGAAGCAACCGAATTCATGCAAGATATGGGTATCACTAAATCGGCACGAGATAGATTAACTGCTTTCTCTTATGAACTTTTGGGATTTATTAGCTTTTTTACCGTGGGAACAGATGAAGTGAGAGCTTGGACAATTACTTGTGGAGATGATGCGGTAGAAGCTGCCGGTAAGATTCACAGTGATTTAGCTCGTGGATTTATTCGCGCCGAATGCTTCTCTTATGGTGACTTGATAAAGCATGGTGATGAAAAAACAATTAGAGAGAATGGACTATTTAGACTTGAAGGGAAAAAATATATCGTTCAGGATGGAGATATTTTGAATATTAGATTTAGCGTTTAACTCGTTTGTCCTAAAATAGATAGAGGTAGGGAAGAATCAATGAAAACTGAGTCGATAAAGCCTAGATATCAAAAATTATTTTTTAGTGTAGTTGTTTTGGTACTTTCAGTATTAATCCTTGTTGCTGTAATTGATAACCTGGAAACAATTTACAGTGATTATGATACTCTGAAAAAAGCAGATTTAAATTTCTTTCAAATAGTGAAATTGGAGTTACCGCAAGTAAATAATCCAATTGGTCCGTTTGGGACGTTTTTTGGTTACTGGATAATTCAAATATTCGGTCGCTTTTTTAGTGTGTCGTTAATCTTAGCTTCACTCTTTATAAGTTTGTTTAATATTTTTAAAATGCGAGATGAAAATATAGTCGGAAAAGTTCTGGCCTTCCTGTTTTTTGGATTTTTTTTTAATCTTATTCTTTTCGCTTTAGATAGTTCTGTTGATAAAAACTTTGGCATAGTACCCTTAGTTGTTTATGATTTTATGGTGACTATATTCGATCGGGTTGGCACAATCATTATTTCACTAATTATTGTGCTTTCGATGCTCATATATATATTTGAAGTTGAAAATGTTAAGAAGGTTGCGATTAAATTTTTCCATTGGTTTGCCGAAACGATGAAGGGACTCTTTGTAA
>DAOWES010000091.1 GCA_030638385.1 Candidatus Cloacimonadota bacterium
AAAACTGCTGTTCGGCCAGCCAATTATTCCCATAATAAACATAAAGAGCTGATAAAATGATTAAAGTTATCATTATAACAGCAATTAAAGCATTTTTCATTTTAGCAGTTTTCCCAAAATCTTTTTGCTCTTATTATTTTTAATAACGCCATTTGATAATATAATATGTGGAAATGTTTCTTCCGAACTATTTAGATGATTAAGTATCTCATTTAAATTGTTAAATTCCGCAAAATGGTTTTTATGAGCAGGTATAATGGTTAATCCTGTATTATTCAAAAGATGATGCTCAATGATATTTGGTTTCAGGTTTTGAGCAAGATTGCCAAGCAGTTTTAATTCTTGCATCGATTTAACTTGAAAATTTTCCCATTCATTACCAAGCTCGTTTAAACCATTCTCATCCCAAATTCCGCATAAAAACCTGCCAAATGGGATAATTAAAAGTTTATCATCAAAATTGATAATTAGAATAAATGAAATTCCCTTTTCTTTGCCATTAGTTTGCTTGAACATTGAGTACAAACGCCAATTTAATTGTATGAAAAATTCCTCTAAAGGTTCTTTAATCTCTTCTTTACTAAAATTTTCCAAATTAAATTTCAAAATGCTATCTAAAATGTGCGCATTGATTTTACTAATTTCATCACATTCTGCCGGATAATAGCTCAAACAAGCGTAACCAAATTTTTGATTTGGGTGAAATTCATTGTAAACCAGATTTTTACTATTAGAAAAAGAATTTTTCTGCAATTTAATCATTCTATTACTTCCACCATTTTATGAAACTACGATAAAACACACGTAATAAAGTTGGATAATTCATCAGCATATTTGTGTAGGAAGCGTTTGCTAACGGACAGTAACATTCCTTATTTTTTATCGACTTACGTTCCTGCTTAAATCTTTTGCTGAACCAGATTTTCTTAAAGCTATAATCATTTTCTCGAAGATTACCCATAGATTCTGCCTTTATACAACAGCTCCAGAGATCACCTTCCGGAGATATCTGAACTGAAGAGATTCCGGAATAACACGGAATTACTTGAGTCTTATCTCGCAAAATCTGCTTAACCAGATTATAATACTCAATTCTAAAAGCTTGAGTAATCTTATTCATACCTTTGAAATTTCCATTTTTAATTCGATGAATCAGATAATCCACAGCCGAACGATATTGGACTTGATCCGGAGCTATGTCAGCATTCATCGTACCTAACTCATTTCTCTCTTCAGCTATTTCGGAAATATAAGAATCCGGTTTTAGGGCCAGCAATGTGTTAGCAATGCCGGAAAAAGTTTCCACATTATGCTTAGAGATTACAGTATGAATTCCAATGGAAAGGTTAGGAAGCTTAATTTTCTTTAGCTTCTTATATGTATCCATCACCTTTTCATAATTTCCCGGAACTTGTCTAATGTCATCATGTTGATCGCCAATTCCGTCGATCGATAAATTGATGATTATCTGAGTTTTAGGAGAATTTTTGGCAATTCTATAAACAGAGTCGATGATGGTAGTGGTTAATAATCCATTGGTAGGAATATTAAGGATTTTTGGACGTGAATGTTTGTAGATGATTTTGATGATATCTACTAAATCTTTGCGTAAAAATGGTTCACCACCACTAATGGTCACCCAATATGGTTTTTTCCCGATTTTCTTAAAGATAAGTTCGTATTCACTTAAGGTGAGATTATTTGCTTCTTTTTTCCAGATATTACATGTTTTACATCTGGAATTGCAACTATACAATACACTAACGGTATAGTTCATCGGCATCATTTTTGGAAAACCAAATTTTCTAAATGCGCGATATGAGAATATTTTTGGTATTATTTCAATCATAATTTTATTTATGCTCTAATTTTTTTGTGGAAATAGCAATTTCCCATTTATATGGATTTTTGTTTTTGAAATTAAAATCTATCATTCCTAAAATTCTACTGTAGATTTCCAGAAATATCGTTCCAATAAGATAAAAAAGCTTACTAGGAGAACTTTTAAATTCTTCCGAAGCTAGTCGCAGCAATACTTTTTTGTTTTGAGAAATTACTTCATAATTGGTTGTCTTCTTTAGCCAAATATGACCGGCTTCAATTCTACGGCGCTGTAAAATAAAGTCAGAGATATTCTCCGGACCTTTGTTATGTATTATTGCCTCAGGCAGATAGCGCATTATCAGTCCATGCTCTTTTATCACTGCTTCGATGCTTGCTTCATCAACCGCACTTTGTTCAGGAATACTTTCAACTACATTGCGAAAAGCAAC
>DAOWES010000274.1 GCA_030638385.1 Candidatus Cloacimonadota bacterium
CCTTGAGGGTCATTATTATGTAGTCGAATGTAGCGTAATAATTGATCAATTGCTAATTCGGTTTTCCCGATTTTATTGGCGACAATACCATAATTTAACAAGAAATTTGGAGTATCAAGTTTCATCTTATCTGCTTCTTGAAGAGCAACAAAAGCTTTAAGCCAATATTGTTGATGATAATAAGCCAATGCTTTTAAGTATGATAAATTTCCTTGTTTACCAAATCTTCTTTCTGCCTCTTCAATAAAAGAGATTGCCTTAGAATATTCATGATTCAGGAAATGAAGCTCTGTCATAAATATCAATGGCATTTCTGTGTTTATTGCACTACTTGAAATTTGTTTCATTAATGATATGCTAGTAGTAATTTTCCCCAATTTATAGTAGGCAAAAGCTTTGTTGTAAATAAGTTCAGGGAAGCTTTCGGAACATTTGTTATATTGATCAATAGCTAAACGATATTCATCTAGCATCAAAAAGCAATTTCCGGTTTTAAATAAAATATAATTTTCATTCGGAGATAATTTCAGTGCTTCTTGAAAGTTACGGATCGCTTTTTTATGTAAATCTTGTTTCAAATATAGATTAGCAAGAACAAGATAAAGCTCCTTTTCATTGGGAAATTCTTTGATGCCTGCTTCTAGTAATCGTTTGGCGTTGATCCAATTTGTTTTCATTTGCATCTTGGCTTGCCAGATAAGTTTATGAGCTTTGTCCAATTATCTCTCCATTAAGAATAAATTATTTAAAGTTGTAACAATCGTCTCAAGATCGGTGCTACCATTGATTATTTTTCGTGCTCTTGATCCACCCTGAATACCTTTGGTGTAATTGCTTAGATGGCTTCGCATCTCTCGCAGAGCTCTTGTTTCACCCTTATATTTGATAGCTAGCTCCAAATGCTGTAAAATCGTTTGCAACATTTGCTCATTATCAATTTCTAAAATTTTAGCGGTTTCCAAAAAATATTTGATTTTGGCAAATATCCAAGGATTACCCATCACGCCACGACCTATCATGATGGAATCGCAACCTGTTTGCTCAAACATTTGTTTGGCATCCTCTACATTCCAAATATCACCATTTCCAATTACAGGAATTTCTACGTTTGCTTTTAACTCTTTTATCAAAGTCCAATTACTTTTACCACTGAACATTTGGCTACGGGTTCTGGGATGCAAACAGAGAATATCGGCGCCAGCTTCCTGCATCATCAAGCCATATTCAAGGCAGTTTATGCTATCCATATCCCAGCCGGCTCGAAATTTAACAGACAAAGGAACATCAGTTCCGCTTAGTACTTGCTTTACTGCTTTGGTAATTTCCATAGCAATTTTAGGAGTTTTCATCAAAGCTGAACCAGCTCCGCGCTTAACAACTTTTTTTACAGGGCAACCCATATTGATATCGATAAAATCCGGTTTTTCTTGAAGGATTATCTCGGCTCCTTGGGCCATCATTTTTGGATCATTACCAAAAATCTGAATCCCAAAGGGACGTTGCTTTTCGTTGAATTGAGCATATTCGAGGCTTTTCTCTTTAGCATAAAAAAGTCCGTCTGCACTAACCATCTCACTAACTAAGACATCAGCTCCATTAGCTTTACATATAGCGCGGTATGCTTTATCCGTTACCCCGGCAAGTGGTGCAACCCAAATTTTTTGATTTGTTAATTCTGAAATTTTTTGTACTCTATTCATTTTGTTTGTCCAAGTTGATTTGCATAATGAAATATTATTATGCCTGCAGCCACAGCTACATTAAGCGACTCAATTTTAGTTGTCATTGGAATATGAACGGTTTCATTTGTTTTTGCAATGATATCTTCAGAAACGCCAAAAGCTTCCGAGCCGATAGCAATGATACAATTTTCTGTAGGCAACTTACTTGAGAAAAGATCGTTTGAGTGGTGTAAAGAGGAAGATATGATTTTAGCTTCTTGTTCAAACAACCATTTATGTGAATGTATTTCGGAAGGAACAGAAAATACGGTCCCCAATGAAGCACGAATTACCTTAGGATTCCAAATTTCACAACAATCTTCTGAAAGTATGATTCCATCAATTCCGGCAGCGGCAGCTGTGCGAAAAATAGTTCCAATGTTCCCGGGTTCACTCACAGCATCTAAATACAATAAAATTCTTTTTGCCTTAATTTTGGGGGCAATCGTTGGGACTACTCCAAAAATATTTTGCGGTGTTTGCGTGGAACTTAATTTATTTAATTGATGCTGTTTTAACCAAAATAGAGCAGATCCGGAAAATTCGTAACTACTGTTTTCAAGAAGGAAGATTTCGGTGGGAATAATCCCATTGGCTATCACTTGCTCAAGCAAGCGTTTCCCCTCAATTATAACTTGTTGTTGCTCTTTTCGATATCTTTTCTGTTTTAGTTTGGTAACTTGTTTTATTTTATTTTGTGATGCGTATTCCATAAATATGTTATCTGTATATAGATTTTATCTCCTCAATATTGGGATTATCGATCTGCTTTTCTTTTAGATATTGCTTTGCATATTCCATATACAATCCGGAATCGAGCAATAGGTCTAAGAGATCTTTGTCTATCTCTTCATCTTTTGCCATAAATGCCATAATTTTCAAAGAAGCTGAAAGTGTTTTTCCCTCTTTATATGGTCGATCGGATGCTGTTAAGGCTTCATAAAGATCTGCAATAGCAATGAGCCGAGCTTGAATAGGAAGTTGAGATGCATCTAGCCCCAGCGGATAACCTTGGCCATTTAGCTTCTCATGATGAGCTGATGCAAAACGTGGCACATTTTTTAATTTTTTCGGATATGTTAATTCTTTTAACATTTCATGCGTTATTTCAGCATGTTCGCGAATTGTCTCAATCTCTTCCGGTAATAGGGTTCCACGTTTAATTGCTAAGTTTGTTTTCTCATTTTCGGTAATTAATTTATACGTTTTATTATGGGAGGAATAGGAAAATTCACAGATTTTATCCAAATAGGCCAAAGCTTCATCAGTCATGAATTCCCCACCTATATTGGTTTTTTCAATGAAATTTTCAAAAGCATCAATTTCAGTGAGCTCTTTTTCCAATTCCTTATTTCCTGTTTGAGCAATATCGCGTTCAATTATAGTTTTAACTAATTCAAATCTGGTTTTGATTAATTCGATTCGATCGAAAATAGTTTCTAGTTTTGTTGCTTTGTCGCGAACATGAACCGGAGTTGTGATTTTTCCCACATCGTGCATCCAAGCAGATACGCTGATCTCTTGCAGCTCATCTTGGGTAAAATGTACGTTTGAGAAACATACTTTATCAGCATTGATTTTTTCTGAGATCATTTCAGAAAGTGTGGCAACTCTGATAATATGACCACCGGTATATTTTGATTTTCGGTCAATCGCGGAAGCAATACTTTTGATGAATTGATTTAAGAGATTTTCTAAGCCAAAAATTAATTTTTTATTGGAAAGAGCGATCGCAGCTTGAGAGGCGAGTGAGGTTAACATGGTGATATGATCTTCGGAAAATGAAACAATTTCACCATTTTCAGTCAGCGCATTGATTAATTGGATTACTCCCAAAACTTGATTTTCATGATTTTTAAGCGGAATTGCTGCCATTGATTTTGAACGATAATTATTATTGGAATCATAAGTTTTGGTACCGGAATTATCAAACACATTCTGATCATAAACATCGTCAATGTCGGTAGGCTGGCCTGTATTTGCCACAAATGTAACAAAGTTTTTATTTCGATAATTTCCATTTTCATCAAAAAGAGGAATACTGGGCCATTTGGCTGTATCGGCAATTCCTAATTTCATGTTTTTCGATCTGGTGCAAACTAGCTTAAAATCAAGATATTTTTGGTCATCTGAAACAGTGTAGATTGTTCCGGCATCAGCATTGGTGTATTTGATTGCTTCATCTAAAACCAAATTGAAGAATTTATTGATATCTTTTTCAGCCGAAATGGCGATACCAATTTTGGTTAAGCTTTTAATATGAGAAGATTCTTTTTTTCTTACATTTTCTTTTATCGTTGACATATAATATTACTCCTATGTACATCGGCTAATATCTGAAAAGATATGATAAATATGTCAATAAAAGAATGGAGAGATTACATAAATGGATGCAATTTTATTATCCGCAGGAAGGTCGAGTAGAATGGGTTCAGATAAAGCTCTCCTGGAAATTAACGGTAAAATTTGTATTTGTTTGATTTTAGATAAATTGTTTCTTGTTGCAGAAAAGGTCTTTATTGTGTTAGGAGATAATTATCAAAATCTAAAAAAAATTGTGAAAAGTGAATATGGCTCTGAGAATATTGAATTTATTTTTAACGAGAATCATCGGCAGGGCATGTATGCTTCCATTAAAAAAGGCTTTGGGGCAGTTAGTAAAACAACACCGATTATATTACAATTAATAGATCAACCATTTGTTCCGGAAAATATTTATACCGCTTTAGCAAAAGCTTATAATAATCAGTTAATTTTCCAACCTTCAGTAAAGAAAGATGGTCGCAATCGAGCCGGACATCCCATAATTTTTGCCCCGGAATTTGCCAATCTGTTATTAGCAAATGAGGAGTGTGAAAATCTACGAGAGGTGATAAATTTATATAGTAATGAACGAGCTTTTTGGTCGGTGGAAGATAGTTCCATTTTGGATAATATCAATTCTAAACAGGCTCTAAGAACAAAGATTAATGAAATTAAGGAATAGGTTATGAATAATAGATCTATTGATATTTTAAATGAAGCAGTAAATATGAAGAAGAGGGGAGAGGGATTTGTAATAGCTACCATTGTTCAGGGTGAAGAGGGTTCTCCCGGAAGAACAGGATTCAAGGTAATTGTTTTTGAAGATGGCACTTTCAAGGGAACAGTTGGCGGTGGAAAAATGGAAAAGCTGATTTTGGAAAAATGTTCGGAAATCCATCGTACCGGGAAAGCCGGATTGGAGACATTGCACTTAACAGAAAAGGGAATTGGCATGGCCTGTGGTGGTTATGTGAAGGTGTTTTATGAATATTTTTCACCAACTAAAACCGTTTATGTTTTTGGCGCAGGACACATTTGCAAAAGTATTTCACCTATATTGAAAACGCTTTCTTTCAAAGTAGTGATTA
>DAOWES010000191.1 GCA_030638385.1 Candidatus Cloacimonadota bacterium
AAATTCTTCAATTATGGGAAAAATCAGAATTTTCTTCTGAAGATAAAGATATATTCAATCATTTCAAACAGGCTTTGAACAATGGAGAAATCCGTGCTGCAGAAAAAATCGATGGAAAATGGCTAGTAAATACCTGGGTAAAGAAGGGTATTCTACTGGGCTTTCGCATGGGATCATTAGTTAAAATGCCTGTAAGCGAGACCAAGAGTTTCATTGAAAAGGATACCTATCCCCCGCGTGAGTTCTCAGTTGAAGATGGAATTCGTATTGTACCAGGTGGTTCTTCCGTACGTGACGGAGCCTTTGTTGCCAAATCTGTGGTAATGATGCCGCCTATGTATATTAATGTAGGCGCTTATGTAGATGAAGGCACTCTGATAGATTCGCATGCCCTGGTGGGAAGCTGTGCCCAGGTAGGCAAGAATGTCCACTTGAGTGCGGCCGCTCAAATTGGCGGGGTTATCGAACCCATCGGCGCCAATCCGGTTATTATCGAAGATAATGTATTCATCGGCGGAAACTGTGGTATTTACGAAGGTGTTATCGTAAAAGAAAAGGCTATTCTGGCTGCCGGTGTTATCCTCACCTCCGGAACTCCTGTTTTCGATGCCGTAAATAACAAGTTCCTGGAAAGAAAAGAAGGTGAATCACTTACGATCCCGGAAAGAGCAGTGATAGTTTCCGGCACCAGACCGCTGAAATCCAATAAAGATTTCTCTGTTTACTGCCCTATCATTATCAAATACCGCGATGAAAAAACCGAAGCATCTGTTACCTTGGAATCTATATTAAGATAAGTATTAGAAATTATATTGCAGATAGAATGAGCGGCATCGAAAAACCTGTTATCCAACAATTATTCGAAGCCGCCGGTTCTGACGCAATAAATATTGGCCTGGGAGAGTTCCAATTCACTACTCCCAGGATTCTTACCGATTACGGCCAATTCCGAAGTGGAGAGTTTAGTACTTCTTTGTTTTCTCGTTATCAACGAAGCGAACAAGCTTTAGTATTAGCTATGATTGAGATGGTAATCAATGGAGTATCAACTAGGAAAATTAAAGCAGTAACTGAGGAACTTTGTGGTACAGAATTCTCAAAATCAACAGTATATTCTCTTTGTAAATCACTCGATCCTGAAATAAATAAATTTCGTAATCGCCCATTGAATGAATATTATCCATTTCTCATTGTAGATACGATATATTTAAAAGTACGCAGAAATAATCGTGTTCGTTCTGTTGGTTTACAAATAGTAAAAGGAATAAATTCCGAAGGATATCGAGAAATAGTAGGTTTTAATCTTACCAATAGAGAAATGGTTGGCATATGCCGCGTTCTTCCTGCTTCTCTCTCAATCTGAATGTGGAGGCTTTTGTTATGCCTATTTTCTATCAAAAAGATTATAACCTATATTACATTTCAGATTATAGTAAGATACTTTATTAAAAGAAATTGTGAGTTAGAAACTATCTATACACATCGATTAAGTTTGTATTATTCATCAAGTCATTCATAATTGAAATTTTAAGAAATTTCCTATCTTCATATTTATCTATTTCATAATCATTGATTAATTCCTTTAATGTATCCTTATAAGTCCAATTATTTTTTTCTTCAGCAAATTTAGCGTGTCTTCTTTTTATTCGTTGAAGTAAACTTTTTGTTAGTTTTCTTGAGACATCATTGTATCTCTCATTAATATCAAAAAGTCTATTCCAAGTTTCAATTTTATTTGTATCACCTATTAAATTGATTACTAAATCTTCTTTTTCTAGAAGACGTAAATCTTTCGATTTATCAATTGTTAAATCAATTAGAATGTCGTGATTGTTATCACTAAATGGGAAAAATGCTTTTGCTCCATCTTTAATAGGGTCTTTAGTTCCTTTTCTGTCAGAATTGCATTTATGACACAAGGGAACTAGATTTTCAAAATTTACACTTAAAAATGGATATTTCGATTTAGGTAAATAATGGTCAAATGCTTCACGGTATTTGCTGTCTTCTGACTCAAAATAACTTAACCCACAACAGGGGCAATATTGCAACTCATTTTCTTCAATTAATTTTTGGTAATAATCTTGTTTTGTACCAGGAACTTTCGCTCTTTCAAGCAATTTCTCATAAAAATCAACTAAAAGAGGTTTTATATTTTTTTCAACAATTTCAGGAAGAGCATCAAGATATATTGGACTTTCTGAACCATTACAAAGTTCTTCAATCTTATTATTTGTGCTAAACGCATTTTTTACACTTTGTTTATCAGCATCAGATAAAGAAACAAACTCAGAATAAATTTCATCAATTTCATTTTTTAACCATTCGTAACTGATATATATTTCTTTTAGTTCATCGTTGAGTTTTGATTCACAAGTTTCACCTTCACTTGCTTTGCACCAAACAGAACAAACCAAATGCTCAAGCATTGTATGCAATTTGAAAATATCGTGTTGTATTGGCTTGTATAGTCTAAGCATTTTCTTCCGGAAATTTAAGTTGATTTAAATGTGCTAACACTAAATCTTTCTCGATTGAATCGCCTAAATGATTAAACATTTTCTTCACCTTATTTAGATCTTCTTTTGATTTTACTTTGCTGAAATTAATTTTTTCAAGTTCATTAATTGCTAAATCACCGATTGTCTGGTTGTAATCAAATAATTCATCAAGAATTATTTCAACGGATGAGCCATAAGTGTTAAACCCTAATTCAGAAGCTTTTCTTGCTTGTACCTTTTTTGATTTTTCTTCTCTATCAAAGAAAATCACATTATTAGGCATACAGTCCGAAATAACAAAAGGTGAAT
>DAOWES010000127.1 GCA_030638385.1 Candidatus Cloacimonadota bacterium
AAACCTAAAGAGCTTAATGGACAAAAATTTTCTATTCTTTTCCCGGCGGATGATAATAGGGAAAGGAAAGATATTCTAAAAGAGCTTGAAATTTATAACGCTGTGCTGGAAGCTCAGGATTTTCTCAGAGCCGATGGTTCTATTTGTCCGATTGACCTTACCGCTAATGGAATTCCCTGGAATGGAAATGAAGTAGTGATGGTTGCTTTGCGGGATGTTACAGAGCGCAAACAAGCTCAAAAAGAGTTGGAAAATAGTCGTGAACAGTTAAAAATGCTGAATAAAATTATCCGGCATGATTTAGCCAATGATTTCATTGTAATCAAAAGTGCAATTAATCTCTTCAAAAAAAGTTTAGAAGCAAATATGCTCGAGGAGATCGAGAAGCGAGTTGACAGGAGCTTAAAAACTATCGAAAGTTATAAGAATTTTGAACTTTTCATCGAATCAAATGCAGCTTTGAATGAGATAGAATTAATTGATTTCTTGAATGATATTATTGTCGAATTCCCTCAAATCGATTTTAATATCAAAGGAAATTGTAAGATATTTGGCGATGATGCTTTATACTCTATATTCACAAATCTTATTTCTAATTCCATAAAACATGGTCATTCTTCCAAAATTGATATCATCATGACCTCAGAGATAAATGTATGCAGAATAAAGTTCATGGATAATGGCAAAGGAATTCCGGATGACATCAAGAGCAAGATTTTTGGTGAAGGCTATTCTTATGGAGATTACGGTCGTGCCGGCGTTGGATTACATATTGTTAAAAAAATAGTTGAGCGTTATGGTGGGTACATTTCGGTTGAGGATAATAAGCCAAAGGGAGTGGCTTTTATAATAAATTTAAGAAAAACACTTAATGATTAGAAGTTTACTTAAAATGTTGTCTCTGTTCAAATATCAGAGCAGAGAAGGTGATTTTTAGAATTAATCAATTAAAGTGAAGAATCTTATTATTAACCGAGATTTTTCGTTTGAAAATATACGAAGAAGGAGTAAATGCCTTCTATATTCTTTTCATTACTTCTACTTAAGGTCTAACATTTTATCTATTTTTGCTTTATCAAAACCAACAACCGGGCGATTATCTATCCACATTTGAGGAACACCTTGTTGACCTGTTTTGCGCACCATGTCCCGTGCCGCTTTGGAGTTTTTTGAAACATCAATATCTCTATAATGAATACGATTTTCTTTTAAATAGCTTTTTAATTTTCTACACCAGGAACAAGAAGGTGTACCAAATACAATTACTTTTTTCATAAGATTAAATTTATTATATCCAATTATTTAATAAAATCACTTAATTTTATATTCTGGAAAGTTTGATAAATGTCGTTGGAAATCTTTGTAATTTCTTTTCCGAAAATACAATTATTAAAAGGGCAAGATGATTTATGCAAAGGACATTTGTCCGGAACAACTTTTGAATCAACTACCTCAATAATATTTATAAAACTAATCTCTTCTGCCGGTTTATTTAAAGCGAATCCACCTGCCGGGCCACGATAAGATTTAACTATTCCGCTTTTACCCAAACGCTGGAATATTTTTGCCAAGTGAGCTTCGGAGGCATTTAATTTTTGGGCTAAATCTCTGGCATTTACTTTATTTGGATATTGTTGGGCAATAATTACTAAGCCATGTAAAGCTAATGAGGTACCTTCCGAAATATTAATCAAATTTGTCATTTCAAGTTCCTTAAAAATTTATTTCAGTACTCAAACTCCGGAATAGACCGAATGGTCAAGCAAAAAAGCGGTTATCAATATATAGGGTTAGTGATAGTTTTGCATAATTAAATGTTTTGTAAAACCTCATCATGCCCCTCTCCTGCGAGAATCAAACAATTTTTTAATCATTTATTCTGATTTTTAGTCTGATGTTCTTTGGCTTGTTCTAGGTGAACGCTAACGTCTAAGAGTATATGGCGTTTTTCACGACGTATGATGGATAAATGTGGCGAAGCCCAAGCGAGGCTTTAGGGGAACGGCACATATACTCTTTGTTGTCAGATCGTAGTTGGGCGACATCTTCTTATTACCATGTAACAATGTAACAACAACTATTATCTCCTTTCTTTCTGCATCCTTTAGAATCATCATGATCGACAGTAACTTCAACTGAATCCGAAGGCTTATATTTTCTTGCTATTGCTGTAAAAATCCCTCTATCAAGATCACATGGATAAGGAGTATCGCATATCATCTCTAGTTTGTTTTCA
>DAOWES010000017.1 GCA_030638385.1 Candidatus Cloacimonadota bacterium
AAGGCTGCAAAAAACTTTAATACACTTGTAGAAGTGGGATCAGACAAAAAATATAAAGAAGTAATTCTTCCAACGCCGGTTTACTGGCAATCTATCACAGCAATTAATCAGAATGATGAAGATAAAATTAGTTCAGTTCTTGGTAAATTATTAGAAGAAGATCCAACCGTAGCTTCTACAATGAATTCTTCAACTTCAGAGAATGTCCTTTCTTCAATCGGCGAGCAGCAATTGGACTTGGTTAAGAAAAAACTTAAATCAAGATATAAAATTGAAGTAGATCTTAATACTCCCTCTATTCTTTACAAAGAAACTATTCAAGGTAAAGCAGATGTGAAATATAAGCATAAAAAACAATCCGGTGGAAAAGGACAATATGGTGAGGTTTGTTTCCGTGTAAGTCCAAAGTTACGTGGCGAAGGATCTGAATTTAAGAATTCAATCGTTGGCGGTACAATTCCAAGTAAATATATCCCGGCTATCGAAAAAGGTATGAATGAGCTTTTCTCAGATGGTATTATTAGTGGAAACCCTGTTGTTGATGTCTGTGTTGATGTTTATTACGGAAGTTATCACGATGTGGATTCATCTGAAATGGCATTTAAAATTGCTACTTGGCAATGTTTGAAAGAAGCATTTAAAGTTGCAAAACCTATTTTGCTTGAACCAATTCATGAAGTTCATGTAATTATCCCAAATGAATATATGGGTGATGTGATGGGAGATATCTCGACTCGTCGTGGAAAAATCGAAGGAATGGAACAAAAAGGTAAGAAACAGATGCTTAATGCTCATATGCCTTTATCTGAATTGTATAACTACTATCCTGCCTTGAAATCACTTACACAAGGTCGGGGGAAATTTATTCAGACTTTCTCTCACTATGAAAAAGTTCCAAATGATGTAGCTCAAAAAGTAATTGCTGAAGCAAATAAAGAAGATTAATATTTAGAATTTCTGAAAATAATAATGGGAGATGTAAATCTCCCATTTTTTTACTTTACAAAAAAAAGATGATTTTACAATCCTATTTTAAAAAATAATGGAGGACTTGCAATGTCTGGACATAATAAATGGAGCTCAATAAAGCATAAAAAAGGTGCAGCTGATGCTAAACGTGGTAAAGTTTTTACCAAAATAGTAAAAGAAATTACCGTTGCTGCACGTGACGGTGGCGGATATTCCGATACTAATCCACGTTTAAGATTGGCTATTTCAAGTGCTAAAGCTGCCAATATGCCTAATAAGAATATTGAAAATGCTGTTAAAAAAGGCACCGGCGAATTGGAAGGGGTGAATTATGAAAATTTCACCTATGAAGGATATGGTCATGGTGGTGTGGCAATATTTGTAGAAACCCTTACTGATAACAAGCAAAGAACAGTTGCGGAAGTACGCCATGCTTTTAATAAATTTGGCGGTAACTTGGCGGAAAATGGTTCTGTATCCTGGATGTTTGAGCATAAAGGGCTAATTGAAGTTTCTGCTGAAGGACGTGATGAAGATGATGTGATGATGGAAATTATCGAAGCCGGAGCAGACGATATGGTGAAAGAAGATAATAACTTTGTTATCTATACACCTTACGCAGAGCTTCATAATGTGATGCGCCAATTGGAAAAAGATGGTTATGTTATTGAAAAAGCGGAATTGACCATGATTCCTAAAAATACTATTAACGCTGACGAAGTTGCTGGTTCATTATTGAAATTGATTGATAAACTGGAAGATCTTGATGATGTACAGAAAGTTTATGCAAATTTTGACATTTCCGATGAAGTGTTTGAGAAATTAACACAAGAGTGATAATCTTAGGAATTGATCCCGGAAGTTTGAATTGCGGATATGGGCTTTTGCAAGTGCAAAAACGTCGCATAGTTGCCGCCGGTTCAGATGTGGTTAAAGTAAGTGGAGATTTACCGTTAGCACAGAGAATTGCTCTTATCTACCAAAAAATTAATGAAGTTATTGAAGAATATAAGCCTGATATCGCTTCGGTAGAAACAATTTTTTATGGGAAAAATATTCAATCTGCTTTTACGTTGGGTCATGTTCGTGGAGCTATTTTGCTGGCATTGGCTCAAGCAGAGATTAAGATTGTGGAATATTCTCCTCTCGAGATCAAGAAATCAGTTGTGGGCAATGGAAAAGCCTCCAAAGAACAGGTTGGATATATGGTTCAAAAAATTCTCAGTTTGAAAGAACCTCCCAAAAGCCAAGATGCCTCCGATGCTCTGGCAGCGGCTATTTGCTACTATAATAAAGAAAAATTTTACTGGTAACATTTACCCATAATATAGGACTTATATGATTGCATATTTAAAAGGAATATTAGCAGAAAGAAATACTACTTTTGCCATAATTGAATGTGGCGGGGTGGGCTATGAAATTCAAATTCCTCTTAGTACTTACGATAAACTTCCCGAATCTGGAACTATAGTAAAAGTTCTTATTCATTATTCTTTCA
>DAOWES010000219.1 GCA_030638385.1 Candidatus Cloacimonadota bacterium
CCATAGACGATAATAATCCTGCCGTAAACTTTCATTATGTTATCAAATTGAATAAACTGCCAAGGTATAAAGATGTAGGAATAATGACTCCAAAAGTAGTAGAAATCGGAGAGATGGGCATTAAGCGAATTAACAGGCAGCGATATATAATCAAATGTTTGAATGAAGGATTGCCGGAAAAATCAATGAGGAAACCTGGTGACATCAAGCTTTCGGAGGATGATTCTATTCAATTGATAATACCTTCTTTTAAAATATCGGAGGATGGTCCAGGTCAAAGGATAACTCCTTCTTTTAAAATAAGAGGTAGCAAAATGGATTTTGAAATAATAAAATTTGATTCTATTTACCCATGCAATGATTCTACGATCAATAAAAAAGCAAGAGATGCTGATTATTATAACTATCTCATTAATGAAAATTATTATCTTAGTTTTGATCTTGGTTCTGAATATTGTATTTCTAGTGTCGATTGTCCTTCAGCAATAGCTGACGCATCAAAAAAACATTAGTAGTGCAAAACTGGGGTTTATTATTATCAATCCGGCAGCGAAAAATAAAGCGAAAGTTAATTGGGGCAAAAAACTTATTGAGAAAATAACAGACATTACAAATGCAAAATATATAGAAATTCATCCCACAACCGAATCTGACTTGCTTGCAGGATTGGTTGATGAAGAAAAATTGGCTGAATTTTTTACGGCAGTAAATGAGGTTAAAGTTAATTTATGAATTCAATAGTTTGCTACCAGAAGAAATTAAATTTCACTAACAAAAGCACCCACAATAAGCAGGAAGAACGTGGCAGCTGCCGAAGATTTAGATGCAATGCCAAAAAAATATTGAAATTGAGGAAATATGAAAGTATATCAAAAAGTTAAAATTACAGTAATTTATCTATCAGTAATTTACATATTACTAAATCTTGGAATATATTTTTTCCATGACAATTTTATTTTTATGACACAGAAATCCTCGAAATTGGATGTTGATAACATTTTAGAAAATAATCCAAGGTCTATCTCAATCAGTGTTACCGCAAATGATGGAACTTTATTGCATGGGTTTTTAATAAATCAAAACAATAATAAACCGAAAAAAGTTGTCCTCGTTTTTTTAGGAAACGCTCAAAAGATAAACAGCAATCTAATTAAATATTTTTCATCATTTGAAAATTGGTCATTTGTTTTAGTAGACTATCGTGGATACGGACAAAGTGAAGGACATCCTTCAGAAAATGTTCTTTATTCAGACGCATTAAGTGTTTATAAGTGGATAAAAGAAAAATTAAATCCAAGCCAGTTTGCGGTATTTGGCCACAGTTTAGGAAGTGCAGTTGCAACTCAACTCGCTTCAAAAGCTAGCTTCGAAAAAATAGTACTTATTTCACCTTTTGAAAGTTGTATAAAATTAGCTGAAGAATATTTACCAACGTTTTATTTACCTTTATTGTTTAAGTATAAATTTGAATCAGAGCTATATGCTAAGCAAATAGAAACACCAGTACATGTTTTTGTAGGTACGAAAGATAACATTGTTCCCAATTCACATTCACGAAAACTTTTTGAATGTTGGAAATCTGGAGGAACATATATAAAAATTGTTGGAGCAGATCACAATAATATGCTTGGACAAAAACAGTTTTTCTATGAACTACACAAATTATTCAATTAACAAAATTATTTAAAAATGTTGGCACTGCATCTAACAAAGTATCCACGGAAGGTTTATTCCAAGCTCGGGAGTTGATTGCTGAGTGCCGTGGCAGGCTCGAAACATTAGCCACCAAGAAGTAGCAATAAAAGAATTTTAAAAAGAAAAAAATGAAAAGGAGAAAATTTAGTATGAAGAAGTTAATTATGATTTTGATGATGTATGCTTTTATTACAATGGTATTGGGTCAGATAACAACACCTGTAGATATAAGACCAAAAGCACCGGTAGAATTCGATATAAAAGTATCGAATGAAGAGGTTTATGTGGGAGATTCAATTGATGTCTATGTGACTGTAACATTATCAAAAGAGCATCCTGACTACGAAGAAGGAAGACGGTACGAAGTTGTTGAAGTAACGAATTACAGGCATATTCCGGGCGGAATGAGGAAAGAGAGTCATCCTCTTTGGGAAGTTTTGTAC
>DAOWES010000014.1 GCA_030638385.1 Candidatus Cloacimonadota bacterium
CTACAGTAGATATTTGATCGGCTTGCGTTTAAAAATTTGATATCACCATTTACATAAATTCCCTTTTCGCAATTTACAATATCTCCGTACACATAAAGATTTCCGTTTATCATTAGCTTTGATGAATTGATTTCACCATTCACGATTAAATCGCTTTGAAATGTGAGCTCCTTGTCGATAATGTTTTCGAGTATTGTTTCAGCTTGAATGGAGATTATTTTATTTTCATCCATTTCAGGGGATCCGTTAATGGCTGCAATGATTTGCATTTCATCATTAATGGTGCAGTTTTTTCCACAAAAGAGAGCTGGGTCGAACTGGAAATCTTGGATAGTTAATTCTTCCCCAAAGATGTTTTTCCCGATTTTTGTCTCTTTTTCGGAATTAATGATTTTTGCAAGGATAGTGTTTTTGGTAACCGGTGTTTTTTCATTTGGATCAAAGAAGAGTTCAAAACTTGGCTTGGGGGGAAAGGCAGAACCTTTGGCGATAAGGAAAGGGATATCTCTTTGTTTGATAATTTTTTCGGTTTTATTTTGGATGGAGGCATTTTCGAAGCCAAAACGAATTCCTGCCATGTTTAAAAATTCAATTAATTCATTCTCATCAATCATGTTAGCTGAGTTTAGGATGGTGAGCCAAGCAAAATTATTGTCCGGGCTAATTTCTACGATCATTGTTTTTTGTTTGTTGAATATTTTTTTGTTTTCTGTCATGCGAATTCTCCTAGCGTCAAAAAAAATGAGAATAAAGTTTTAAAGTCAACAATTTTAATATAATTGGCTTCAACTATTGACAATATTAGTGTATGATTTTTTATGCATCACGAATAATCCTTAAGGAGTGCGAAATGAATTCAACTGCAGTATTGGGCTGTATGTGGGGCGATGAAGCCAAGGCGAAAATTGTTGATGTTTTAGCTTTGGATGCAGATATGATCGTAAGATTTCAAGGTGGAAACAATGCCGGGCATACAATTAAGCTCGGAGATAAGAAATATGTATTTCATTTAGTTCCATCGGGGATTTTATATCCTGAAAAAGAGTGTATTTTGGGAAGTGGTGTGGTAATTGACATTGCTGGCTTAAACGGTGAGATTGAAAAATTGAAAGCGCAAGGAGTGTCTTTTGAAGGTAGATTTTATATCGATCCTCGAGCACAAATTGTTTTACCGATACACAAAGAGCTTGATGCAGGAAAAGAAGATACCAGAAAAGATAAAATTGGCACAACTAAACGTGGTATTGGTCCATGTTATTCCGATGCTGTAGCACGTGCAGGCATCAGATTCGGTGACCTTTTTGATAAAGAATATCTAACATCTCGTTTAGAGAACAACTTCTTATATCATGATGTGAAAGATGCAGATGTGGAAGCTTTGGCTGAATTATTGATGAAAGAAGCCGCACCTCTTCGTGCATGCTTAAAGCAAATTCCATATTATTTATCAGAATCGACAGATAAGAAGATTTTATTTGAAGGAGCTCAAGGTTCATTATTGGATGTTAACTTTGGAAGTTATCCTTTTGTAACTTCTTCTCACACAATATCCGGTGGGATTTCGGTGGGAACAGGTTATGCTCAAAATAAAATCGGGAAAATTGTGGGAGTATATAAAAGCTATTTTACTCGTGTGGGCGGAGGTCCTTTCCCCACAGAACTTGAAAATGAAATTGGAGAACAGATACGCAAGCAAGGTAATGAGTTTGGCTCAACAACCGGCAGACCAAGAAGATGTGGTTGGTTTGATGCGGTGGCTGCCAAGTTTACCGTTATGATCAATGGCGTGAATGAAATTGCACTTACTTTGGTAGATGTACTTTCGGAACTTCCGGAGCTGAAAATTTGTACTTCATATTTATTAGATGGCAAAGAGACAAAGGAATTTCCACATAATCCAAATGATCTGGGAAAGGTTGAGCCACAGTATATTGAAGTGCCTACCTGGAAAGAAGATATCACCCAGATAAAAGATTATGCCAAATTACCTGAGAATGCTAGAAATTACGTTGAAAAGATCGAAGAAATATTGGGCGTTCGCGTCTCTATTGTAAGTGTTGGTCCGGAGAGAACCCAAACAATATTTCGCTGATAACGATATCAAATCCGCGGAGTTACGCTTGTTTGGGATTTAAAAAAATCTTGACACTGTAAAGGTGTAAATCAGTTTAACGCAACCTAAGATAACTAGGCTAAATTAAAGGATTTAAAGAAAAGAAATAGATAGTTTTATAAAGGAGAATAAAAAGATGAAAAGAACTTATCAACCTCATAATAGAAAGAGAAAAAATAAGCACGGCTTTCGTTTAAGAATGTCTACAAAAGCTGGTCGTAAAGTTTTAGCTAGAAGAAGAGCAAAAGGAAGATCTCGCTTAACAGTTAGTGATTAATGCGATCAATTACTTCAAAAAGAGAATACCGGAAAGTATATTTAAATAATACACGGATTTCCGGTTCTCTCTTTTATTTTTTAATTAATAAAGAAATACCTGATACACCTGAAGATACTTGTGCTGTTGGAATAGTTGTAAGCAAAAAAGTTGGAAATGCAGTAGTAAGAAATAAAGTTAAACGGCGAGTAAGAGCCTTTTTACGTGAAAATCGAGATTTATTACCGGTAGGAAAAAGAATTGTCATTATTGGGCGATTTGGTGCTGGTGATGCTACTTGGAAAGAATTTGAAACAGATTTAAGTAAACTGTTTAAACGAATAAAATGAGAATACTGAACAACATAGTGTTGTTATTAATAAAAGGATACAGGCGATTTATATCTCCAATGTTTCCGCCTACTTGTAAGTTTACTCCTACCTGTAGCGTATATTCATACCAAGCATTCCAAAAATACAACTTTCTTAAAGCACTTTACTTATCAATTATCAGAGTAGCTAAATGTAATCCATTTCATCCCGGAGGCGATGACCCATTGTCATAATTAAACGGTTTGGATCAAATTTTACAAACTAATATTTTTATCTGTATCACAGAAAATAAAGGAATATGGGACTATATTCCAAGGAGAAAACATGGAAAAAAAAACCTTATTGGCCGTAGTGCTGATTCTTGGGATTTTTTGGGTAAGTAACGAATTTATTTGGAAGCCAAAAGCGGAAGCAAAATATGCTCAAGAACAAATTAATCAAGAAGAAGTAGTTCAAAAAGAAGTTAGCCTTCCCAAGCCAAATGAAGAACAAAAAGTAGAAACAATTATTAACAACGATATCCCCATTCAAAATGATCTGGAACTTATTACAAGTCTTGATGATGATAATGTGACCTATATCTTTTCAAATAAAGGTGCTCTCCTCACAAGTGTTGTTTTAGATGAATACTATATAAATGATAAAGAGACAAATGTAAACTTGATCTTTCCGGAAGGCTCAATTTATAACATTGTGTTCAATCAGCGTAGTGGTGAGCAAATTGATCTTGCCAATATAGTATTTAAGCCTGAGATTTTGGAAGATAATAAAAAAATAATCTTCACCTATTCCGATGGAACTTCTTACATTAAAAAGATTTATCAGATCTCAGATCAATTGTATACTCTTGATATGAATATAATCGTAAACGGATTTGAATCTTTGGAAAATTATCAAATTCAGATGGAAGATGGTATTCCTGATACTGAAGAATTTCTGAAGATGAAGAGCCGAGATTATCAGGTTACCTACCAATTAAATAATCAAATAGAAAAATTTTCTCTCTCTGGTTTGAAACTGGAAACAGAAGTGGATAAAAATGGTAAATTTTCAAATAAATTTAATCTTTCGGGAAAAATTGATTGGGTTGCTGTAAGATCAAAATATTTTATGCAAGGTCTCATCCCAAATCAGTTAATCTCAATGGAGAAACTAAAAGCTTTTAGAAATAATGGTTCACCGGCAGTTAACCTGCAGGTTGAGATTGAAAAAGATTACTTTGAGCATGAGTATCAGCTTTATTTTGGACCACTGATTACCGAACATTTAGAAGCCTTTTCAAATGGGATAGATAACTGTGTGGAAACAGGTCCGGGATTTTTACGTTGGCTTAGTAGAGCTTTTTTGTGGCTATATATATTCATTAATAGATTTGTTCCAAATTGGGGCCTTTCTGTAATTATTTTTGCGATTATTCTAAAAACAGCCTTGTATCCATTAACACATAAAAGTTTTGAATCTTCAACAAAAATGCAGAAAATTAATCCAATGATGAAAGAAATTCAGGCTAAATACAAATCAGATCCCAAAAAGATGAATAATGAATTACGTGCTCTCTATAAAGAGCAGGGAGTAAATCCGATGGGTGGCTGTTTGCCAATGTTATTGCAGATGCCAATTCTATTTGCAATTTATCCTATTTTCCGCTATTCGATCAATTTACGCCAAAGTCATTTCTTATGGTTGCCAGACCTTTCAGAGCCGGATCCGTTCTTTATTTTACCAATAATAATGGCGATCTTTATGTTCATTCAACAAAAGATGATGGCTCCCGCTAATCAAAATATAGAAGAGATGGATGAGAAACAAAAAGCTGCTGTGCAAAGTCAGAAAATGATGATGTATATGATGCCGTTAATGATGTTGTTTTTCTTCAAATCTTTAGCTTCCGGTTTGGTGCTATACTGGACAGTGTTCTCTATAATCGGAACAGTACAACAAATTGCTATTAAGAAAAAATTTAAATAAGGGAAACGCGAATGAAAATTATTGAGAGACAAGGAAAATCAACCTCTAAAATTATTGCCGCTTTTATGGCAGAATTCAAGCTTGAATTGGATGATTTCAAATTTGAAGTCACCGAAGAAGGATCAGCCGGATTCTTAAATCTATTTGGTAATAAACCAACCAAGATTAAATTTTTAGTTGCGGATATTGAAGAAAAGATTAAAGAATTTACACTTGGAATGCTTTCAAAAGCCGGTGTGGAAGATGCAAACATCAAGATTAGTTTTAAAGATAATGTCTATTTTGTAGATATTAATAATGTGCAGAATGCAGGATTTATCATTGGTAAAGATGGTAAGTTCTTAGAGAGCTTCCAACATCTATTAAATCAAATGATTAATAAAGTGGAGAAGAAAAAACTTCGCTTAAGAGTTGATGTGGATGGCTACAGAGCAAGACGAAAAGATGATCTTTTGGTGAAAGTTAAATCTATTATTGAAAAGGTAAAAGACCGTGGTCGTAGTATTACGATGGAACCTCTTAGCTCGTCACATCGCCGCATTGTGCATCAATTTGTAGAAAAAGAGAGTAAGTTAAAAACTATGACTGTTGGTAATGGTAGATTTAAGCGTATTGTAATTTTACCTCCAAATAGCAAAAAATCTCATCGTAATGAAAATCGCCAAAAGGATGAGAACAAATAAATTAACGTTAGATTTTGTTTCCGCCGGAACTTGGTTTGGTGACGGCGGAGCAGCAATGGGCATTATGCCCAAAGCATTGTGGCAAAAACTATTAGAAGTAGATCAATTTAATCGCTTGGAATTTGCCCTGAATACTCTGCTGATACGTGATGGCCAAAATAATATTTTGGTAGATACCGGCATTGGCAATAAACTCTCTGCTAAGAAACAGCAGATTTTTCACACTTCCGATTTTACATTATTGGATAATTTAAATAAGCTTAACATCGATAGAACAGAAATTAATTATGTAATACTTTCCCATCTTCATTTTGATCATGCCGGTGGTATTGTATCTATTATTGATGGTAAACCTCAGCTCTCTTTTCCCAATGCAATACATCTTATTCAACGAAAAGAGTGGGAGATGGCAAAAAATCCGGATGATTTGAATAAAGCAGCTTATGATTTTGAGCAAAATTTAAAGTTGTTGGAAATCAGCGGAAACTTTCAACTAATTGATGGCGACTATGATTTAACTGATGAAATAAGTTTGCAATTTGCCGGTGGACATTCAGAAGGTTTGCAGGTTGTACGAATAAAATCTGATGATCTCCTAGCATATTATGCTGCCGATCTATTCCCCTTAGAAGCGCATAGGCACCTCGCAGTTACCGCAGCTTATGATGTTTGCAGACGCGATACCTTTGCTTCTAAAAAGAGAATTTTGACCGAATTAGCAGAGAATAAAGGTTTTCTACTAATTAATCATGATATGAAACGGAAAGTGCTGGAGATTAAGTAGATCGGTGTAAGTAACCCGGGAAATTGAGAGATTTCATTTTGCATTAACGATTTAGGCTAGACTGATCAGTTTGTAGTAATTCGGAATATCGATAATAACATCACGAGTTGTCTTGACATATTCTAAGCTAATAAGAAAAGTCTGCCATTAAGTAATTTTTTTTTAAAAGGAGAACAAGGCAATGGTTAGAAATTCCGCTATCAGACGTTTACCACTATATTATCGGCATATTTTAAAAATGCAGAAAGATGGCATCCAATACACTTCGGCCAGAATCTTATCGGAACTGACAGGAGTTCATAAAACCCAGATTAGAAAAGATATTGCTTTAACCGGCTTGGTGGGTGTGCCACGTCGAGGTCATTGTGTAAATGCTCTAATCAAGGCGATTGCGGAATATCTTAATTGGAATGATATCTCTTCCGCTTTCTTGGTGGGTGCCGGGAATTTGGGAAAAGCACTGATGAATTTTGATAGTTTTGAAAAATCCGGGATGAAGATAATCTCAGCTTTTGATGTAAACGTACATGAAATAGGTGTTGTTATTAATGATATTGAAGTATTACCGATGGATAAATTTTCAGATCTTATAAAAAGAATGCACATCAATATTGGAATAATTACTACACCTCCGGAAGTGGCGCAGGAAATAGCTGATATAATGGTTGCAGCAGGCATCAAGGGAATTTGGAATTTCACTTATACACAGTTGGAAGTGCCGGATGATATTGTTGTGGAAAGTGTCGATCTTTATCGTGGTTTAGGTGTGTTATCGATGCGTTTGGGTAATATTGATAATTTAAGTGATGAAGAATAAAAGAAATAATTGAAAAGAGACGACGGCGATGATGTGCAATCATCGCCGTCGTTTCTTTATTCAAAAGGTTCCAGACATCTTTCCATCACTCCTTGAAGTTTGGAAATAGTTACACCATAATTTGTTATGGGAACATTACGACGATTAGCTTCTAAAATTCTACGTCCCATCTCTTTTTGATTTAACATACAAGCGCCACAATGAACTATCACTTTATATTCTTCTAAATTTTCCGGAAAATCATGACCTACAGCAAAACTGTAATCGAGATTTTTACCGGTGTATTGAGTTAACCAACGAGGGATTTTCACTCGTCCGATATCATCACAATTGACATTGTGAGAGCACGTTTCTGCAATCAGTACTTTGTCATCATCTTCCAAACTATCTATTGCATCGGCACCTTTGGTGAGGATTTCCAGATCTCCTTTATAGCGTGCAAAAAGAATTGAAAAGGTTGTTAAGGGAACATCATCGGGAACATCGCCGGAAACTTTCAGAACAACCTGAGAATCTGTTATTACCAAATTCGGCTTCTTTTTCAGACGATCAAATGTCTCGGCAATTTCTCGCTCTTTCACAATCATGCCAATTCCGTCATTATCCAAAATTTCTCGTAAAACCTGTACTTGCGGTAAAATGAGTCTGCCTTTGGGAGCTGCTAAATCGATGGGAGCAACCAATAGAATTACATCTCCGGGAGTAACAAGATCTCCCATCAGCACTTTTTCATGCTTCAATATTTCGGGCGCAAGATCTACCAATTGTTCTTTTAAAGCAGATAGACCTTGCTTATCTTTGGCAGAGACGAGGCAATATTTCATCTGATTATCAAGGCAATACTGCATATCTTTTTCTGCAACTTTATTTAAATCGATCTTGTTGAAAACAACAATAAAAGGGATCTGATATTTTTTTATATCATCTATAAAGGCACGATCATAATCTGTGATTCCTTCTTCACTCACCACCACCAGAGCGATGTCGGTACGGAACAAGATTTTGCGAGTTTTTTGAATTCTTTTTTCTCCCAGTTCGCCCACATCATCAATGCCGGCAGTGTCATAGAATGTCACCGGGCCAAGCGGTAGAAGTTCATAAGATTTGGGAACAGGGTCGGTAGTTGTTCCGGCTACATCAGATACAATTGCTACATCCTGGTTTATGAGAGCATTTATAAGAGATGATTTTCCTACATTTCTTCTACCTGTTATGGCTAATATTAACCGTTCACCTCGAGGTGCTTTTGCCATTACTATTTCTCCAATTTATTTTTTTTTTCAAAGTGAGGACTATCGCCCCATTCATTGTAGCCAATTTCTTCTCCGATCTTAGATATTCTACCTTCCAAACAAGCGCGACACATGCTTGCATTTTCATCAGTGCAAGGTTTATTATCATAAAGTTGATAGCCTTCACGATATTTGGTGTGAGTGATATTTGGCATGATGATGTTTGCTCCTGCTTGCAAACCAAATTCGCGACCTTCATGATGAAGCGCTTGCAAAGCAGTGGTAGAGGCAATATTTACATCCTTAAGATACAACCGGGTAAGAGCAATCATCTTCAATCCTAAATTTAGTTGATATTCTTTGTTAAAATCTTTTACTTTCTTAGCAAGCGGTGTTTCATGATGAACGATGTATGGGCCCATTCCGATCATATCAATATCGTTCTCTTTGAAGAAGATAATATCATTGGTAAGATCTTCCATTGTTTGCTCGGGAAGTCCGATCATCACGCCGGTTCCTACCTGATATCCGACACGTCTTAATCTATTTAAGCATTCGAATCTTTCAGAAAAATCGTGATCTTGCGGGTGAAGTGTTTTGTATAATTCGTTGTTGCTGGTTTCTATGCGGATAAGATAGCGATGAGCTCCGGCTTCAAACCATCGGCGATAAGTCTCTTCCGATTGCTCACCTAAACTGATGGTGATGCCCAATTCGTTATTGCTTACTTTTTTTATTTCACGAATCGCTTTTTCTACAAATGCTACAAATTCCTCATCTGTGCGTTCACCGGACTGTAAAACAACCGAGCCATAATTCATTTTCCAAGCTAATTCCGCGCAATCTAAAATTTCCCGGATATTCATCGCAAAACGACTTACACCTTTATTACTTTTTCGAATGCCACAATAGTAGCAATCTTTTGCACAGATATTGCTAAATTCAATGATGCCACGATAATAAGCTTTATGGCCTACATTTTCGTTTTTCATATCGTAAGCTTGTTGCATCAATTCATCAAACTCTGTTTTGTCTTCAGACTTTAATAAATACAATATATCTTCTTTGGATAGATTTCTATAATCAATTTTCATTTTAAAACCCCATTTTATACATTGCGTTTGGAGAGAGAAACTTTTGTAACTCCTCTTTTGTTAATAGCTTATCTTCAATGATAATAGTTTCGATACTACAATTTTTTTCCCTGGCTTTGGACATAATTTCTTCAACTTTCTCATAACCCAATTTTGGCACCAATACAGTAGCTAATGTTTTACTTTGATTAAGATTTTCCAAACACTTATCTCGGTTCGCTTTGATACCAATGATACATTTCTCGTTGAATATTTTCACACCGTTTTTTAGTAATTGCAAAGATTCTAAGATTGAATCTGTTAGTAGTGGTGTAAATTGATTCAGCTCTAAGTTGCCAAGGGCAGCCACTAACGCAATCGTATTATCATTTGCCATTATTTTCAAAGAGATTTGACTCATCATTTCGGGGATTACCGGGTTCACTTTACCGGGCATAATGGTAGATCCTTTTTGCACAGTAGGAAGATTAATTTCGCCCAAACCTCCGTTAGGCCCGCTTGTTAGCAAGCGAAGGTCACTTGAAATTTTAAGCAGATTTGTGGCATAAGCTTTTAGCATTCCGGAAATCTCGACAAAAGGATCAAGATTTTGGGTTGAATCAATTAGGTTTTCACTTCGGGATATTGCTAAGCCTGTTAGTCTGCGCAATTTTTCGGCAACTTTGAAGATATATTTGGTGGGTGCATTTAGGCCGGTGCCAATTGCCGTTCCGCCCAAATTGACTGTTTTGATGCGTTCTTTGCATTTGAAGATACGCCAGCGATCTCGGGCAATTGCTTCGGAAAAGGCGCCAAATGTCATGCCAAGAGTCATGGGGACAGCATCTTGTAGTTGAGTGCGTCCGAGTTTGAGAATATCTTTGAATTCCTGCTCTTTGTGCTGCAAAGATTCTTGCAGTTAAGCTGTTACTTTTTCCACATCTTTTAGCAGAAATAATACAGCCACTTTCAAGGCGGTGGGATATACATCATTGGTCGATTGGTGTAAGTTTACGTGTTGAAGCGGATCGATTGTTTCATAATCACCTTTTTTCAAACCCAATTTTTCCAAAGCAAGGTTGGCAATTACTTCATTAAAGTTCATATTGGTAGAAGTTCCGGCACCACCCTGCATTGGGTTAACCACAATTTGCTCATGCCATTTTCCGTTTATTATCTCGGAGCAGCTGTTGCAAATGGCAGCACCGATTTTTTCATCTAAGTAACCAAGTTCGATATTAACTTTTGCGCAAGCCAGCTTTACATAAGCGAAAGATTTAATGAATATTTCCGGTAACTTACTATCGGAAACGGCAAAATTTTCTTTGGCTCGAGCAGATTGAATGCCATAATAGCAATCATCTGCCAACTCTATTTTGCCCAAGTAATCTTGTTCAATTCTCATATTATTTCCTATATTATTTTCCACAAATGGGTTGAGAAGCAATCAATGCCAACTAATTCCTAATTATTCTAGAAATACAAATCTCTTACACCGGCGTTAAGCTCAGCTATTTTTTTCAAGAGTTCAGTTTTAATTTCAGATTCAGGGAAATTTAAGATTTCACGAGCAATTAGATCTGCTCCGGCTTTTTTAGATTCCTCAGAACCGTAATCCAACAAGTATTCAGAGAAGGTTATAAGTGCATTTGGTTGGCAGAAAGTTTTGATGTGACCCGGTTTGGAAAGTTCCATGAAATGCTCACCTGTTCTTCCCAAACGATAGCAAGCAGTACAGAAAGAGGGGATATAGCCGTGTTTGGCAAGTTCGCAGATAACTTCATCTAAAGATCTATGATCTCCTAAAATGAACTGACTCTTCTTGTATTCATCTTCATCATGCTGAGAATATTCACCGATGCCGATACTTGATCCACCATCAATTTGGGAAACGCCCAAATCTAAGACTTCGTTTCTAAGCTCCACATCTTCGCGAGCAGTAAGAATTAGCCCGGTGTATGGAACTGCAAGTCTTAAGATTGCCACTAATTTTTTAAAGTCATCATCAGATACTTCATTGATCGGATGTTTGGTAAATTCGCTACCACAAGCTTCTTCAATACGTGGGAAACTGATCGTATGCGGTCCAACTCCAAATGTTTCTTCCAAGTGTCTAGCGTGCATCATTAAACCCATTACTTCGAATTTCCAATCATATAATCCCATTAAAGCGCCAATGCCAAGGTCATCGATTCCGCCTTCCATTGCTCTATCTAATCCGAATAATCTCCAAAGGAAATTACTTTTAGGTCCGCGGGGATGTAATTTTTCATAAGTTTCTTGATGATATGTGTCCTGGAAAATTTGATAGGTTCCGATACCGGCAGCTTTTACAATTTTGTATCCTTCCACATCAAGAGGAGCTGCGTTGATATTTGCGCGACGAATTTCTCCATTTTTCTCTTTTACACCATAGACTGTTTTTACTGTTTCTGCAATATAATCGGCATCATATTTTGAATGTTCACCATAAACCATTATCAAACGTTTGTGCCCTGCATTCTCCAAAGCTTTTGTCTCATTTATTAGCTCTTCATGAGTAAGTGTTTTTCGATGACATTCTGTATTTGAAATTCTAAACCCGCAATAAACACAGTCGTTTATGCACTCGTTGCCAACATAGAGAGGAGCAAAAAGAACGATTCTGTTACCATAGATTTCCTGCTTAATGCGATGACAGGTTTTGTACATATCTTCGATAAGATCCTGATTGTTATTTTGGATAAGGATAGCTACGTCTTTAAAGTTTAATCCTTTTTTTAACAAAGCTTTATCTAAAACTTTTCTCACTTCCTGGGTGTCTGCATTTTTGGCTTCTTCCAATAATCGTTCAATTTTTTCATTGTCGATAAATGATTTTAATCCGGTTGTGTCGAGTTTCATGATTTACCTCTTTTTTTTATTTTTTTTGTTCAATTTTAATTGTAGTTGCGCGGACAAGAACTGTTTTTATTTGTCCTAATTTTCCGGTAAGTGCACCTAATGTGTTGTTGGTCATTTTGATAATTATAAATATAATGGCTACATTTTCGTCCGGAACCGGATAGCCAACTCGTAATTGAATGAAGTCAGCGTAGTTGTGTAATATTTCACCAACTTTACTATAATCGTTTTGTCTATCTGTAATTGTTATGCACAGATTATGATATCTTTCTTCCATAAAAAAATCTCCTTCCCTTATTGTAAGAGATGGAGATAGAGCTATAGCCGAGTATAGCCAAATAATTCCATCCCTTGAAGTTAGAAATATTCCTTCTTCTGAGGATTCTATATTTATTTAAAATTTTATTTTATCCGGCTTATTCCAAGTAAAAAACAAGTAATAAGCTAGAAGCATTTCAAAATTCAAGGCAATTCAGGTAAGGCAGTGTCTGAATGTCAAATGATAAGTTTTTTGATTATTTATCGGGGAAGGAAAAGATAGTAATTGCAGGCGATAATTGCAATTATCGCCTGCGAGATAAATATTATCCGATCATGTTTTTTATATCATCTTCAACATTGGTAATGCCGGCAATATTGAAATTTTCGACCAAAACATTTACCACTGTTGGTGAGAGGAAGGCAGGAATTGTTGGGCCAAGGTGAATATTTTTCACACCAAGATATAGAAGAGCTAATAACACAGTTACAGCTTTTTGTTCATACCAAGCGATGTTGTAAACGATAGGTAATTCATTGATGTCTTCAAGTCCAAATACTTCTTTCAACTTTAGAGCAATTAACACAAGTGAATAACTATCATTACATTGTCCGGCATCAAGAACACGTGGGATTCCACCAATATCGCCAAGCTTAAGCTTATTGTAACGGAATTTTGCACAACCGGCAGTGAGGATAACATTATCTTTGGGAAGAGCTTGAGCAAAATCTGTGTAATAGCTTCTGCCTTTTTGGCGTCCATCGCAACCGGCCATTACTACGAATTTTTTGATAGCACCGGATTTCACCGCATCTACAATTTTGTCTGCCAATGCCAATACTTGTTGATGAGCAAATCCACCCACAATTTTACCGGTTTCAATTTCGGTGGGAGCGGAAAGCGTTTTTGCCAAAGCGATTACTTCAGAGAAATCTTTCACACCATTTTCAACTCTGTCTGCAATGTGTTTTACAGCGGGATAAGATACAATTCCGGTTGTGAATACACGATCTTTATATGAATCTTTGGGAGGAACAAGGCAGTTTGTAGTCATTAAGATTGGGCCATTGAAAGAGGCAAATTCTCTATCTTGAAGCCACCAAGAATTTCCGTAGTTTCCAACGAAGTGATCATATTTTTTGAAAGCAGGATAATAGTTAGCCGGGAGCATTTCACCATGAGTGTAAATATCCACACCGCTACCTGCTGTTTGTTTCAGAAGTTCTTCCATATCTTTCAGATCATGACCGGAAATTAGAATTCCGGGATTTCTTCTTACGCCAATATTAACTTCAGAAATTTCAGGATTTCCGTAAGTTTCAGTATTTGCTTTGTCCAAAAGAACCATTGTATTCACCGCAGTTTCACCGGCTTTCATAACTTTAGCAATCATTTCATCAACACTTAAATTCTTTGTTGTAGAAGCCATTCCTTCGATAAGATAATTGAAAATAGATTGATCATTATAACCGAGAACAGAAGCATGATCTGCATAAGCGGCAATACCTTTTAGTCCGTAAATAAGAAGTTCACGTAAAGAGCGAACATCTTCATTTTCTGTAGCTAAGACACCTATTGTTTCAGCTTTTTTCAAGAACTCCTCTTTTGTGTTAGCATGCCATACGGCAGAATCATGCAGCTCACCTTCTATTTTGTATCTAGCTTTGATTCCATCACGGATAGCTAATCCTTGTTTGATAATATTGATGAGGTTATCGTCGTTGAAATTTACATTAGTGATAGTTGTGAAAAGAGCTTTTACCACATAATGGCTAACTTCCGGGTCAATTTTTTCAGCTTTTTCCGCAATAACTGAAATTCCTTTTACAGTGTGAATCAATAAATCTTGAAGATTTGCAGTTTCACCTTTTTTTCCACAAACTCCGTTCATAGTACAACCTTTGTTACCAAGAGTTTCTTGGCATTGATAACAGAACATACTCATAATAATTCTCCTTTTTTTTAATACTACTTATGAGTTCTGCATAATTGATAATTTAATCTTTTGTTTAAAAATTCAATTAAACACCTCATCCCCTAACCCCTTCTCCTGCGAGGAGAGGGTCGGGGTGAGGTTTTACAAAAGACTCAATTATGCAGAATTCTTTTAATA
>DAOWES010000315.1 GCA_030638385.1 Candidatus Cloacimonadota bacterium
AAGCCTGTTGGACCTTTCTATACAGAAGACGAAACATTGAAACCTAAAGAAGAAAAAGGCTATATTGTGAAACTGGTTAAGCCGAATGTAGAAAAACCATGGAGAAGAGTTGTTCCATCTCCGGAACCTATTGAGATCGTGGAATCCAATTGCATTCAAGCTTTGGTAGATGCACATGCTATTGTCATTGCTTCTGGTGGTGGTGGTATTCCTGTAATGAAAAAATCCGATGGAACTCTGACCGGGCTGGAAGCAGTAATTGATAAAGATAAAGCAGGTAATGTACTTGCTCAAGAAGTAAATGCAAATATATATCTTATACTTACTGATGTAGAAAATGCCAAGATCAATTTTGGAAAGCCTGATGAAAAACCACTTGGAAAAATTACAGTTACTGAAGCTGAGAAATATCTGGCTGAAGGACATTTTCTGGCTGGAAGTATGGGACCAAAAGTTACAGCTGCCATCAGGTATGTGAAAGCCGGCGGTGAAAAATCAATAATTACTTCCCTGTCAAATGCTGTTGACGCTTTAGAAGGCAAGTCGGGAACAATTATTGTGAAATGAAAAGTACCTTAGTGCTAAAAGTGCAAAGTACCTTAGTATTTTAGATATGGAGAATGTGAATGAATCTTAATTGAATTCATGAAAAGCCTGAAAAAGTGAAAGAACTTATGCACTTAGGCACTCATCACACAGGCACTATGAAAAAATGGAGAATAAAATGTCAAAGATCATAAAAAAAATTGATAGAGAAGTAAGGAAGAACACAGTTAAAAGATGTGTAGAAAAAAATATTATCATCCCTACTTTCGAGCAATTAAAAAATCCTGAACTTATACCGGAAGGGATTAAAGAAGAACTGAAAAATATTGGTTTATGGGACGTTAATCCCCTCAACCTTTTTCGTATCACCTGGAAAAATGAACCTACCAAACATGGTGGTGGATTTGGTGATGTAAACTTTCTGGAAATTCCTCGTGAGATTACCGGTATAAAACCCAGAGTTATTGGTTTAGTTGGAAAATTTTTTCCCACCGGATCCCATAAAGTTGGTGCTGCTTTTGGTTGTTTAGTTCCTCGCCTTATAAGTGGTGAGTTTGATCCAACCCGTGATAAAGCGGTGTGGCCTTCTACCGGGAACTACTGTCGTGGTGGAGCCTTCGATTCCGTACTTCTGGGTTGCACCCCGGTTGCTATCCTTCCCGAAGAGATGAGTTCGGAACGTTTTACCTGGCTTAAAGAGATCGGCTCCGATATTATCGCAACTCCCGGATGCGAATCTAACGTGAAAGAGATCTACGACAAATGTTGGGAACTTCGCAAAGATCCAAAAAATGTAATCTTCAACCAGTTTGATGAATTTGGAAATCCTATTTATCATTATAATATCACCGGTTCTGCTATCGAAGAAGTATTCGAGAAATTCATCAATACAGGTAAAGAAAAACTCTCCGCTTATGTTTCCGCTACCGGTTCTGCCGGCACTATCGCTGCCGGAGATTACCTGAAAACCAAATATCCTAAAATGCGTACAATCGCTTCCGAAGCGCTACAATGCCCCACTATCCTAGAAAACGGATTTGGCGGACACCGCATCGAAGGTATCGGAGATAAGCATATTCCGTGGATTCATAATACCATGAGCACCGACGCCGCCGTGGCCATTGATGATGAAGATTGTATGCGCATTATGCAGCTCTTTAATGAAGAAGCGGGGCAAGAATATCTTGCCGGCAAAGGAGTGTCTGTAGATGTTATCGAAAAATTGGAACTTCTGGGAATTTCCAGTATCAGCAACCTGCTTTCTGCAATTAAAACAGCCAAATATTTCGAGATGGGTGAAAATGATATCATCTTTACCGTATTCACAGATTCGATGGAGATGTATCAATCTAGATTGGCAGAAGAGCTGGAAAAGAAAGGTGAATATACTGAAATTCGAGCTGCGGTGGATTTTGAAGGTTGTTTAGTTCAACAAGATATCGAAAATTACTTAGAGCTTGGTTACCGAGATCGTAAACGCGTTCACAATTTAAAATATTATACTTGGGTAGAGCAACAGGGAAAAACATACAAAGAGATCCTTGAACAGAGGGATGAAGAGTATTGGCGTTCAATATTCGAAGATGAAGTAGTATATTTTGATAAATTGATCAAAGAATTTAATGATGAAGTTGGCTTGCTTAATAAATATGAATAGTAAAGATTCTCCTGAAAAGGTTGATGGAGATATTATGGAAATAAGGAGAACTTATGAGGTTTGAAAAATATGCCAGACCGCAAAGCTTTGAGGAAGCACTTAAAGTTTTAAAAGATGAGAAAGATTCACGAATTATTGGCGGAACAACCTTCTTGAGATTAAATAAGAAAGGCTTCAACATAGCAATTGATCTCTCTGATTTGGACATTAATTATATCAAAGAAACAGATGACAAAGTTTTCATTGGAGCGTATACATCCTTACGCGAAATAGAAACAAGTGAAATAATCAAAAAAAACTTTGGCGATCTATTCACAAAAGCTTTAAAACACATTATCGGTGTTCAATTTAGAAATATCGCTACTATCGGCGGCTCTGTTTATGGACGTTTTGGATTCTCTGATGTTATCACTGCTCTTTCAATCCTCGATTGCGAAATAGAATTAGTTGAACATGGAAACATTAATTTTACCGATTTTGTAAAGGCAGGAAAATACAAAGATATTATCAAAGCAATCATCCTCAAAAAAAATAATCCTAAAATTTCATATCAAATGATTCGAAAATCGGATGCTGATTTTCCAATCTTAACGACTGCAATTTCCAAAACAGATAAAATAAAAATAGTGGTAGGTTCTCGACCACAACTAGCTACTCATGCAATTAAAGCAGAGAAGTTTATAAATGGGCTAGAATTGAATGAAGAAAATATCGCTAAAGCTGCCGAAATTGCTTCTGAAGAGTTAACATTTGGCAACGATATTCGCTCCTCAAAAGAGTATAAGCAACAAGTAGTAAAAGTTCTCATTCGAAGAGCATTAGAGGAGATTAAATAATGAAAATAACACTTAATGTTAATGGCAAAAATTATCATTTAAATATAGATCCGGATGAAAATCTTCTCAAAACTCTCAGAGATATTGGAATTAATAGTGTAAGACAAGGTTGCGATACCGGTGTTTGTGGAGTTTGCACGGTTTTATTAGATGAAAAACCAATCCTCTCTTGTTCATACCTTTCTGTAAGAGCCCAAGAACATAAAATTATCACAGTGGAAGGATTGGGAAAACAAGCTGATGAGATTGTTGACTTTATCATTAACGAAGGTGCAGATCAATGCGGCTATTGTGGGCCTGCTTTAGTGCTTACATCCTACCAAATGAAGAAGGATCTGACTAATCCTACGATTGAAAGTATCAATCATTATCTTGCCGGTAATTTATGCCGTTGTACCGGATATGAAGGTCAATTGAGAGGTATTAAAAAATATATGGGGGTAAAGTAATGAAATTTAAACAAGTAAATAAAGCTATCCCCAAAGTTGATGGTAAAGGGCTTCTAACCGGGAAGCCGGCCTATACAGACGACTTTGCTTTCAATAATGCCTTAATCGTGAAATTATTGCGCAGCCCTCATGCATTTGCCAAAATTTTAAATATCGATATTTCTGCTGCTCTGGAAATTGATGAAGTAGAGATAATTCTCACTCATCACGATGTGCCACGCATTCCCATTACCAGAGCCGGGCAAGGATATCCCGAGCCTTCTCCCAAAGATAAATTTATCTTAGATGAATATGTACGATATGTGGGCGATGAAGTTGCCATTATTGCTGCCAGAACAGAAAAAGCCGCGCTTAAAGCAATAGAATTAATTAAAGTAAATTATGAAGTTTTTGAACCTGTATTAGATTTTGAAAAAGCAGAAGGTCATAAATCAATTATTCATCCTGAAAAGGAAATATACACAATGTTCCCAATGGGACTTGATCCACAAAACAACATTGCTTGCAGCTACCTGGATACAATGATTATTGGTGATGTAGATAAACAATTTGAGAAATCTGAAGTTACTATTGAACATCGATATTACACAAATGCTCAACAACAAGCTCCGCTTGAGCCACACACTTCCACCGCCTTTATCGATGTTCAAGGAAGATTAAATATTATATCTTCAACTCAAACTCCTTACCATACAAGAAGAATCATCGGTGAAGCTCTGAATAAACCACTTAGAGATATTCGCGTTGTTAAACCTCGTATTGGGGGAGGTTTTGGTGCAAAACAACAAGTGCATAATGATATTTTTACCGCTATTGTAACTCTGAAAACAAATAAGCCTTCTAAATGCATCTACACAAGAGAAGGGAACGATCTCGTTTGAATATCATGATAATACTGAAATGATATGGAGCCATCTTCGGAGAAACTGGTTCGTTCTTGCGCTT
>DAOWES010000136.1 GCA_030638385.1 Candidatus Cloacimonadota bacterium
CATGGTTTTGGTCCATGCATCGTGGGTTCGAATCCTGCCGCCCCTACCATTTTTTTTATTTAAAGTTCAGCTTCACTTCTTTATAATCATTACCGATAAACAAATCCAAATTCTTATAAAATTAATTACATTTATTTTAATCATCTACCAGAGTTCGCTCTAAATAATCCCAAAAACACAAAACCAAATAATTCTTAAAATTAGCTTCAAATTATTTTAGTATACCTCAATAAAAAAAGCACACCTCTCGACAAAAGCCGTGCCAGACCTTTGAATTACGAATAAAGTTCAAGAAGAGAATAAAGTGCAAATAATCCCCTCTAATAGAGGGGTGGCAGCGAAGCTGACGGGGTGTGTACAGATAGTTTCTTTTATTTGTTTTCTTGATGAAAACTCTCAATTCTTTTTAAAACAATAAATTAAACATACACCTCTCGACAAAAGCCGGAAGCAATAAAACTGGAAATCAAAACCGATTCGTAGATATCATTCTTATCGAAATCGTTTTTCTGCGAGTCGGCTTTGCTTTAGCAAAACGATCTCGAGAAAAGCCGATTCGTAGCTGATTCGTAGCCCAATCTTAGCGAAGATTTAGTACCCTCATCTATTTATTGAATATGTTATCAAAATGTTATTGACCTTCATCAACAAAAATCATTTATTGCGCATACAATAAAACCCGGAGGTTTTTAAGTGATAACAAAAAAGAAGATTATTATTGTAGAAGATGAAAAAATAATTGCCGAAGACTTAAAAAGCACACTAATAAGCTTAGGCTATAATGTTATTGGCTCATATTCGCAAGGTCAAACATTAATCGATGATCTTGCTTCTCTTTCTCCTGATCTCATCCTGATGGACATCATGCTACATGGAACTTTAAGCGGTATTGATACTGCTGAGCTTATCATGAATAAATATGATTTCCCCATAATCTATGTTACTGCTTATGCCAACGCTAAAACATTAGCTCATGTGAAACGCACAAATCCTTTTGGTTATATTGTAAAACCCTTTGAGGAACGAGAACTACATGCTACCATCGAGCTTGCTTTTTCTCGTCATGAAATTGAACTCGAACGAGAGCTTCAAAATAAAATTCAAAAAAGCCTACTCCAAGCATCTCTTAACATAAACTCTTCGATAGACATCTACACAGTCGAGGAGAGAATTGTTAGTGAAGTTCAAACTCTATTGAACGCAGAAGAAACTGAGATCTACTTCCTTGACGACACAAAAAGCAATTATCTTCCCCAATTTACCATTAACAATATTATCATACAAAATTCTGAAGATATCACAAATTCTCTTATTTTAGAGACAACCCAAAACAACAAACTCTCCTTTTTTAGTGATTACGAGAATTCACGACACTATATTTCCGTACCATTGAGAATTGATGAAAATATAATTGCGCTAATCATTATTTTGCGAAAGAACAAACCATTTGAAAAAGCTGAATTTACCATGATAGAAACCTTTTCTACACATGCCAGTATAGTTCTGAAAAACGCCCAAATTCATGATAATCTGAATGAAGAAATTAAAATTAGAAAAAAAGCTCAAGAAAACATTAAAAGAAGATTAGCATTTGAACAAACTATCTCGGAAATATCATCCCAATTTGCTTTCAATCCCGATCTTAATAGTTCTATTGATTTCACCCTAAAAAAAATTACAGAGAGAATTAAAGCAGATCATTCTTTCTTATTACAATATTCAGATGATAAAAGCATAGTGCAAATCTCGCATGAATATTACACTTCCACAAAAGCTGAAATAGAACCTGAGAAAATCCCTTCAAGTACTTTAAAAAATTGGATACATTTATCTGAATCAAATAATATAATTAAAATTATTTTTTGCGACCACATGAATGAGGTTGACCGAGAAATCCTCAATATTTTCCGGTCAAAATCGATCTTTGCTTTCCCTCTCAAAGCCAAAAACAGAATAATTGGTTTTATTGTAATTAGCTTTGAAACAAACTGCCAAGAATGGGCAAACGACAATACAACTTTCCTCCGAATCACGTCAGATATTTTGGGAAAAGCGATCGAGAGCAACCAAGTTGAAGAAGAAAAAGTATTTATTCAGGAGCAGCTTAATCAATCACAAAAAATGGAAGTGGTTGGTAAATTAGCCGGTGGCATTGCTCACGACTTCAACAATCTACTTACTGCGATAAATGGCTATAGCGAAATAGCTCTAAAGAAAATTGATAAAACTAATCCGGTAACAGAAGATATCGAAGTTATCTTTAGCTGTGGCCAGAAAGCAGCAAAGCTAACCCAAAAGCTTCTTGGTTTTTCTCGTAAACAGATAGCCCACCCCATCATTACAGATATAAATTACATTATCATAGATCTAGGAAAAATGCTCGAGCGATTAATTCCAACAGAAATGAAGATTGAAAATAATCTTTCAGAGGAATCTTGCATCATCAAGGCCGACCCAATTCAAATCGAACAAATTATAGCAAATTTAGTGATAAATGCTCGAGATGCCATGAAAAATAGTGGAACTATCAAGATCTCTACTCACAATAGAATAATTGAAAAAGATTTATTCACAATTCATGACACGATTACACCCGGCAACTATGTTGTATTGGAAGTGGAAGATCATGGTAGCGGAATTGATCCAAGTATTATCAAACACATATTTGAACCGTTCTTTACAACCAAAAAAATTAGTGAAGGAACCGGTTTAGGACTTTCAACCGTACTTGGCATTATTCAACAAAACAACGGCTATATTGACGTAAAATCGGAAGTTAACATTGGTACAAAATTTTACATTTATTTTCCCAATATGTCTCATCATAAATATCAACCCATAGTTCTAGACTCAGTAATTGAAAATATCCCTGCGGGCACTGAAACTATTTTATTCTTAGAAGATGAAGAAAATATTAAAGAGTTCGTAAGTTCAATACTAGAAGAGCAAGGATATAAAATCATCTGCGGAAATAGTGGAGAAGAGGGTTTAAGTTTGGCAATTGAGAACAACTTCAAATTTGATCTTCTTTTAGCAGACGTGAGAATGCCAGGAATTAGCGGGCCAAAACTTGCTCAACAATTAGTTAATGAAAACCAAAATATCAAGATTTTATTCATTTCAGGTCACGACAATGATGAGCTATCTAATTATGAACTAAAAGGGATAAATCACAGCTTCCTCCAAAAGCCATTTACGGTAGCTTCCCTAACTCAAAAAGTTAGAACAACATTAGATAAATAATTATATGAAAAAGAAAAAGCTTAAACTGGAACAGAAAATATTTATCTCTTTTTTTCTGGCTGTACTATCTTTGGTTTTTACTTTATTTTTCACAACTTGGTATATTTTCAATATTGAAATTGAACAAACTGAAAACATCGAAATATCAAAGGCAATTTCTA
>DAOWES010000125.1 GCA_030638385.1 Candidatus Cloacimonadota bacterium
AGAATTGATGACAATTTTTTCCATTGCCAGAGATATTTTATTTTAATTTTTAAGATATCACCAATTTTTATTAGTTGTAATAAAGCAATAACTCCGATTGATACTACAGTAGCAATAGCCGGTCCAATAAATCCAAAAATATTTATAAATAAATAATTCAAAATAAAGTTTAAAAATAGAGTAATAACTGAATATCGAATTATAAGCTTAGATTTTCCTAAGATCAAAAGCACATTTCCAAAAACAGTAATTTTTATTAATTGTGAAATTAGATAAATGCTAAAGACTTGTGAACTTTCAGAATATTTTAATGAGAAAATAATTATCATTGCTTCTTTAGCATAAAAGATAAAGAAGATAGTAATAGGAAATATTATCAAACTTACCTTAATTATTGATTTGTTCCATTTATCAACAAACTCATTAACCTTATTCTCCTTATACAAATTGACTAGTAATGGCATTAACACGGCCATAGCTGAAGTCGACAGAATCATAAGAAAAGGAATTTCAAAAGCACCATTTGAATATATTGCATATTCTTTGGGAGTAAAAAAAGTAGAAATCATTATTTGATCCATTTTCCTAATTAAAATACCAATCATTGCTGCCAAACCTAATGGTAAAGTAAATAAAATTTGTTCCTTCAGCATTGCTAAATCAATTTTAAACCTTACATCTTTGAAAAGCTTTAATATTATTATAAAATACACTAAAAATTGAACAATAGAAAACAATATTAGTACCTTTAAAATATTATCTAAGTTTAGTTTTAAGTATATCGAAATTAGAATAAATATTAGTTTTATTAAACCTAATCCAAAACCCAATATCCCTACAATATTTACTTTTTTAATACTAATAAACACATTAGCATAACTCTGAGAAGGTAAATAAAATAATGATGCAATTGAAAATATTTTCAAATAAAGTTCAAGTTGTTCATTTCTAAATAAAATTGCAAATTGCCTACTAAAAATAAACATTATCGTAGACATAACTATTCCCAAAGCTGATAGTACAATAAAAGTTTGAATAATCATAGTTTTCTGTCTATTGTGCGTAAATAGTGGAACAAAATAATTTATACTATTAGGGATTCCTAATGTAAATATCACAACTAAAGTTGAGAAAACAAGCATTACTTGCCTATAATTACCAAATTCTTGCATAGTAAGATAGCGAGCTAGAATTATCGCAATCAACAATAGTATTATTTTTTCGCTAGATTTTCCAATTACTACAAATAATGTTTGCATAGAAAGGGAATGATTCATTATTATTTTTTAAAGAATGTTACTTTAATTTGATTAATTTTTTCATTTCTCTCTTCATTTTTTTTAATCTCATTAATAGCTTCAAAAATATAACTCAATATACAGCTTACAAATAATGCAAAAATAAATGAAAAAACACATATACTCGCACGTCTTGGTTTAGTTCTTTGTCCTGCTGGTATTGCTTTATCAAGAACCTCAATTACTGGAGCCTCCTGTAATTCATTAATTTTTGCCTGTTCAAATTGAGGATATAAAAACAAAAAAAGTTGTTCATTTATTTTACTCTGCATTTTTAAATTTAAATATTCAATAGTATACTCAGGTAAATCAGAAATTGCAAGCCCATATTTCGTACCATTCTCTGGATCAGATTTCTCAATTTTATTTTTTTGTTTTATAGCAATTGTTAACTCATCATTAATTCTTTTAATCTTTACAGAATTCTCATCGTAATTTAATAAAGCAATTTCTTTTCTCATTTCCAATTGTTGAATTTCTAATAAAAAAGTAGAATAAAGCGACATTGTTGCATCAATTTGTGACTCAAGATCAATAATATTAGTTCTTTTTTGAAATTCTAAAATTTCACTATTCATTAAATCTTTTCTTATTTCTAATTCTTTTAATCGTTCACCAATAAACAATTTTTGTTTCTTACTTGAAGTAATTCTTTGTTTATTAATATATTCTTCTAATGATTTCCAATAATAATTAACAATCTCAGCAGATAAATATTTATCTTTTGTTATAGCACTTATTGTAATTAATCCAGAATCATCATCTTCTACTACAGAAACAACACCATTTAATAATTTTAAAACCGCTTTTTCCATCATAAGCAATGAATCTGCTGTTGCAATTTGAAAATATTTTTCTAAATTAAATTCATTGATCACATTTTCAGCAAATGATCTGCTTTTCATAATGTTGATTAATTCATCAGACTGTGTGTTCAGTGATTTCCCTAGAAATGACAAATTCGATCCTAATAATTGATTTGCAATTAAATCAGCTGAAGAGCTCTGATTATTTGAACGTAAAATAGTTGCTTTAGATGTCCAATATAAGGGTGTAAGCATACTATATACAATTGCTAACACACTAACAATTAACACTGTAAAAAAAATAAATTTCTTATGTTTGGCCAATACTAACAAAACATCTAATATATCTATCTGTTTATTTTCCATATAATTTCCTTTTCATAAATTTTTTTTGTTAAAAACTTTGTTAACAGCTGATTTGTCAATTGAAATTATGAACAGATCAGTATCTAAGCGGAGTATTTGGAAATATGATAAATATAAAAGCCCCCTCCGGGCTTAACTTTGCGGGAACAAAGTGACAGCGGAGTGAAAAACGGAGGAGCGTGGACGAGGTGACAAGCAAAGTTAAGAATAAAGTGACAGCAGAGTGAAGTCCGAACTAACCGCGACATTAAGAACGAAAAATTCCCGACTCCCTTCTCCGGCGTACCGGATTAGAGAGTCGGATCTTTTTCGTCTTTGGGGCTTTATTCGGAACAATAAAATTTAATCAAAAATCTCAAATTAAAATTGACAATTCAAATTCCCCTCATCTTTTAGCTTTTTTATCAATAATCTCTTTAATAATTTTCAATCGGAGGGGAAAATGAAAAATTGTTTTATATCGCTAATATTAATTTTTGTTTTTACGAATATGCTGGCAACTAGTAGAAACATCAACCCGGATAAAAATGGAGATCCTTGGATTGTGACTGATTTCCCCACAAATACCGAGCAAGAGAATGTAAATATTATTTCATTAAAAACACTTCTTAAAGAAAACAATTTTAGGCTAAAAAGAAATCTTCCCTACAAAGTTGATAATTCTAAGCTTCCATATTTCAGATCTGTTTTTAGACAAACTCATGGCTCTTGCTCGCAAGCAGCAGGCGTGGCTTATACATTCACCTATGAGATTAATCGGATAAGAAAAACAAAAGCGAATTCATACACTACAAGTTATCCAACTCATTACACTTACAATTTTTTAAATAACGGAGAAGATACAGGTTCACACTTCATTTCAGGTTGGAAAATCATCAAAGAACATGGCTGCCCGAACGTCCAAACTTATGGTGGGTTAAGCGCCCCCCTACATCATTGGATGTCTGGTTACGAAAAATATCGAGCTGCAATGAGCAACCGAATTAAAGATATTTACAGTATAAAAATTCAAACTGCTAATGATATTATTGTAATGAAAAATTGGTTCATAAACCATCTTTCTGATGCCGAAGATGGTGGGATATTCTGTTTTGCTGCTGGTATTTCCTACGCAACATTTAGCGTTTTACCACCTGAAAGCGAAGCAGCTACTTCGATGGTTGTGAAAAAATGGAGTTCATTGATTGATCATGCTATGACAGTTGTGGGATACAATGATTCTCTAAAATTTGATTTTAATAATGATGGCAAGTTCACTAATAATATCGATTTGAATAATGATGGCGTTATCGATGTACGAGATTGGGAAATGGGCGGAGTCAAGATTGTGAACAGCTGGGGCACAAACTGGGGAAACAGCGGAACCTTTTATATGATGTACAAGCATCTTGCCGATAATAGCGCTCATGGTGGGATTTATGATAATGAGCTTTCTTGCATAACTGTTTTAGAATCTTATACTCCCATAATTACTACAAAATATTCCATAATACATGACTCTCGAGCTAGAATAAGACTATCTCTTGGCGTTAGCGAGACAGACAAAAATAAACCTACGTTTAAAAAAGAGGTCAGTTTTTTGAATAATTATGATGGAAAAATTTCCCTCGCCACTGAATTTGCTTTCGATTTGACTCCATTACTTAGCCAAAAAGATGTGAATAAAAATCTAAAATACTACCTCATCGCTGAAGAAGAGGATAATGCAAACAAGTATTCAGGCTCTATACTATCTTGTGTTTCCTACAAAAATGATGTTGAATCAAAAATTATCATTAAAGAAAATTCTCCCAAAAAAATAGATGGAAAAACTACAATTAAATTTACAGAGAAAGTTAACATAAAACCTCCATTAATTATTACAAATTCCTTACCATCCGTAAAAAAAGGTGAACAGTTCACATACCAATTGGAATCTGACACTCCAAATCAAAATCTTTCTTGGAATTTAGAATATTACGATATCAATAATGAATCTAAGAAATATCATGAATTATCCGATGAGCAAATAGTTTATGCGGATAACTGGTGGGATGGATTTCATGAATTAGATTTAGCATTTGATTTCCCTTTTTATGGTGAAGTATATGATAAAATATATATCTCTACCAATGGAGCGATTAATTTTGAGAACAGAACAAATTCGATAAATGGCTCAAGCGATCTACAGAAAGATGCATCTATTTCGTGCTTTCTTTCAAGCCTTTATCTGAATCCTATTAATGGAGATGCCATCAAAGTTAAAACAGAAAATTCAACAGTCACCATCCAATGGGAAGCTGTTAATTCAATAAATAATTCACCAATTCGTGGAACAATCAAACTTCATAATGATGGTACAATCAAGATTTTCTATCCTTCAGATAACCCCAATTCGCTTACAGCAGGAATATCATCAGGAGAAAATGGATTCCAGACATTTAATATTCAACCTAAAAAAATGCAATCTTTCCACCTTGATTACAACAACATACCAACCACTATTAAACTCGCTTCAGATGGCACCATCTCCGGCTATTGCCCTTTAGATAACTACTATCATGAACTTCCTATAGTGGTTAGTGATATCAATGGACTTTCTTCACGAAAAAATGTTGCATTTTCTGTTTTACCAGATTACTCAGAAAATATTGATGAGTTAAAAATCAGCATTGCACCAAACCCTTTCAATAATTCTACATCAATACTTTTTGATGTGAAAAATGGAAATAAGCAAAGTTCAATAAAAATCTACAATATAAAAGGTCAATTAGTCAGAACTTTAATAAGTGAAACTCTTCCTGAAGGGCGGCAATTAGTAAAATGGTTTGGAGATGATAATAGTAATAAAAAAGTATCGAGCGGATTTTATTTTTGTAAGATAAAAAACGGTAAATTCAATATCATAAAAAAACTAACATATATCCAATAAGATTCCCCCGTCCTTAACTTTGCGGGAACAAAGTGACAGCGGAGTTAAGAACGAGAGTTGCGGCCAAAAAATTCTCGACTCCCTTCTCCGGAGTACCGGATTAGAGAGTCGAGTCTTTTTTGTCTTTTGGGGCTTTATTCGGGATACTAAATAAATAATCCTCAATTTCATTAAATTCTTTTTCTTTGTATTCAATCAATTCGCGATAATAATTATGTGATTCAAAATTATCTTTTAAAAGTTCATCATCAAATAAAACACCTTCTCTTTCACCAATCCATTCAAGATAATTTGAAAATTTCCACTTACACAAATCTTTCACTAAACCAGCTTTTAATGGATTTAGATGAATATAAGAACAAATTTTTAACAAATATTCATCATTATTGATTTTCTTATGTTGTAATTTACCGCAAAAGACTTTTCCTTTTCGCTTATATTTATGATTAAAATGTAATGCGTATGAAGTTAAGAATTTATTGAAAATTTCATAAATTGGTTTGTCACTCTTCTGCTTCACACAAAAATGAAAATGATTTGGCATCAAGCAATATGAAAAGATTCCAAGTTCGCATGATTTAAAATTCTTTTTCAATTTTGATAAAAAATAGTGATAATCGTCTTCTTCATAAAACAGATCAATCTCATATACTGAATGGTTATAGATATGAAACAGCTTATCCTTTACGAATTCTTCTTTTTTACACCTCAATTTCATCCCCCCTTTGCAAATAGAACTTTCAATACACGGCAACTATCCAAATCATTTTGTTTGATAGCAAGCCAAAAAAAATTCCCGCCCGGACTTAACTTTGCGGGAACGAAGTGACAGCGGAGTTAAGAACGGAGTTGGAACAAAGTGACAGCGGAGTTAAAAACGGGACGGAATTAAAACCGGAGTTAACTCCGGGGGCTATGCCCGAAATCCCCGACTCCCTTCTCCGGAGTACCGGATTAGAGAGTCAGGTCTTTCGGAGCTTAATGCTCCCTTGATCCAAAATAATTTGACGAATATCATAACCAAAAGTTAAGAGAGCGTGAATATAAGATGTTTTGAAAAGGAGAAAAAGATGATTCTAGATATAATAACAAATTGTAAGCGTTACATAAATCTGCATTCAAGCTTCGAGCAAGCTTTTGAATTTCTGAAACGAAATGATCTTGCTGAATTGCCTGAAGGCAAATATGAGATTGATGGAGAAAATATTTATGCAATTGTTGCCAAAGATGCCGGCCGTCAACCGGAAGAGGCTCAACTTGAAACACATCAGAAATATATCGATATCCAAATGATTTTAGCAGGAACCGATAATATGGGGTGGAAACCCAAAGTAGATTGCTTGCATCCGACCACAAAATATGATGAGATTGCTGATATCCAATTTTTTTCTGATAAACCGAATACTTTTCTAAGAGTAAAAGAGAATAGTTTTGCAATTTTCTTCCCGAAAGATGCACACTTACCACTAATTTCAAACGAGATAATTCATAAAGTAGTAGTGAAAATTGCCGTAGATTAGGATTAATTTACTACAAATTTTCAAGCTGCGTTTATAAGCCAAAGACAAACAAATTAAATAGGCTTAAATATTCCAAAGTTTAATTTTAGTTAGTATAATAAAATAAATTCTAATTGGGATTTGTTAAATAAGAAAAATAGTCATTCTACACTTTTTCGCCAAAACTCTTTTGAGAAAGCGAAAAATGGTGGAGGTGGCGGGAATCGAACCCGCGTCCAAAGATAAGTCAATAATCAAATCTACATGCTTAGACATTTTTGATCTCACAAAATTGCAGGAAAATGTTCAAACCTACAATGATGCCAGCCTATGAGTTTCAGTTAGCCTTATAGACATCGGCTAACTATATCCGATAAGTATGAGCGGAATTCTAGCCATTTATCGGCAAAACAGCTAGGTCCGCAGCTGCATTAAGCAGCTAGTGCAAAGTTATTGTTTGCTTTTAAATTTAATTATCACCGCGATTAACGAGTAGGTAATCTTCTCGACATGCATTAACTATCCCCTTTACCCCTGTCGAAGCCAGGACACCCCCATATATGTGTATAATGATCTGTGAGCAACAATCTCTTTACGAGTTTTGCTGTCAACTTAAAAAACCGCAAGTAGTTACAACTTTTTCAAAAGTTCAATAAAATCAAATTCCATTTAAAATAATTTCACTTATTTTCGGTCATTTAATTATATATGATATTTTCAAGGCGAAACAAAAAAAGATAACTATTTCTCTTCTGCCAAATATTTATCTTTTTTTTTAAAAATCTGCTTCTTACTAAATTTTATCTCATTTATTTTTCTTACTTTTATTTCTTCTTCTTTTAAAATCGTCACTTTTTATTTCCGGATTTTCCAGCTTGATTTTTCCAAAAAAGAAATCCAGCAAATCCATTCTACCGGCCATTTTCAGAGCCTCAATAATCAATTTTTTATTTTTAGGATCATACCATTGAACCAGCGCTTTTTGTAGACGAATTTCTCTTCCTCGTGGCACGTGAACTTTGTTTCCGGACAATGTTTTACCGGTTACATAAGCCAAAGTACTTTCTGTCATGGCTGTTGGCGTGAATTCCTGAATTTGTCTTAACCTAATATTGTTTCGCTTCAAATAAATAGCCAATTCTATTGCTGCGCGTAAATCACTTCCCGGGTGTCCGACAATCATATATGGCACAATAGATTGATTTTTTCCGGCCAATTCACTATACATACCAAATTTTTTCCCAAATTCTTGATATTTATCAAAAGATGGTTTATTCATAGCTTTTAAAGTTGTAATATTTATATGCTCAGGTGCCAATTTCAAAAGGCCACTGATGTAATTTTGAGCAATTTGTTTAATATATTTATCTTCATTCAAAGCCAAATCAAATCTAATGCCTGACGCAATGAAAAGATGATCAACATTTTTAATATTACTGCAATATTTTAATAATTTCAAATTTGGCTGATGAGAAGTTTCTAAGTTAGGGCAAATATCGGGAAACAAACAAGATCTACGCTTACAAACCTGGCTAATTCCTTCTTTGCAATACATACCATACATATTGGCAGAAGGTCCACCAACATCTGAGATTGTACCATGAAATCCGGGAGTTTTGGTAATTTCAGCAATTTCATTGGCAACAGATTTTTGGCTACGAGAAGAAATTGTTTTTCCTTGATGATAACCAATGGCGCAGAAAGCACAACCGCCAAAACAACCTCTATGAGAAGTTACAGAGTTTTTTATCTGCTCAAATGCGGCCAGTTTCTTTCCTTCATACATGGGGTGAGGTTTACGCTCAAATGGAAGAGCATAAACTGAATCCATCTCTTCCTGAGTCAAAGGTTCGCTCGGAGGATTATGTTTTAGGTATCTATTTAAATATTTTTGATAAACAGCTTTTTCTCGGTAATTGTCCTCAAAAATTTTTGCAGTTTGATAAAACTCTTCCTTACTGAAGTTTTTATGATATTCAGGCATAAAAACATCATTTGTCGGCTTGTTAGTAATTACAACAGTACCTTTGATATCTGATAATTCTGAAATATCTTTTTCGGAAGCTAATTGATGAGCAATCTCCATAACGGGATGTTCGCCCATTCCATAAACCAAGATATCAGCTTTACTATCAAAAAGAATGGAATTTCTAATTTTATCGGAATAATAATCATAATGAACAAGACGTCGCGTACTGGCGCCAACACCGCCTAAAATAACCGGAACGTCATTGAATAATTGTTTGATTTTCTGAGTGTAAACTATTGAAGGTAAATTTGGTCGTAAACCGATCTTGCCATCGGGACTAAAAGCATCTTCAGAACGCAATTTACGCTGTGCAGTGTAATGGTTTACAATTGAATCCAGATTACCAGCTGTAACACCAAAAAAAAGTTTTGGCTTACCCAACTTGGCAAAATCATCATTTTTTTTCCAATCCGGCTGCGCAATGATGCCCACGCGATAACCGACTGATTCCAAATGTCTGCCAATTATGGCAACGCCAAAGCTGGCATGATCAATATATGCATCACCCGAAATGAGGATTATATCAAGCTGATCCCAGCCTCGTTCTTGCATCTCTTTTTTGGTTGTAGGAAGAAACATTTTTATTATTCCCAAAAAAAAAGAGCGACCCAATAAAGAGTCGCTCTTCTCTATATTATTTTGTTATACTTGTCTAACCACATTAATAGCTTGAGTACCTTTATCAGTTTCAAGCATATCAAATTCAACATTTTCATCTTGAACTAAAAATTTTCTATCATTATCAGATACAGTTACAATTGATTTCCAGTGAACAAAAAATTCTGTTCCATCTTCAATCATAATAAATCCAAATCCTTTCACATCATCGAACCATTTAACTTTGCCTTTCATATCACACTCCTAAATATCCTTAATTTAAAAAACAATACATTTTTTTACTGTTTATTACGCAAGGGTTTTCTCAAAAAATTTGCAAATATAATTTTATGACCATCTCCAATTCGAATAATAAACATAATTGTTTCATTATTTCCTTTCAAATTTAGCTTCTTTCGAAATTGTTCAACAGACTGAGAAAAACCTCTGGTTTTTATTACCAATCTTCCAATTTCAGCTTGGCGAAGATACTTTTTTAATTTTTTTAAATTATAATCAAAATGATCTACGACTTCATATGTTTTGGTAAATTCACTCTGAATTTCATGATCAGAACTTAATAACGCCAAGTAACTATCTAATAAATCACAACCAAGATTGTAACCCAAATCTTGCACCAAACCGGCTCGAATTACCGCCGGATCGGGTTCTAAAATATATTTTTGAATTCCGCTAACTGTTAACTCTTGATTATTTTCGTCTAAACAAATCCCTTGTGGCAACAACACAGCACGTTTACCTAAATTTGCAAAATCTCCCAAACAAAGCAGAATCTCTTTTAACTCACCATTTTCAGAAACAAATTCAAATGAGTGCTTATATGAAAGATTCAAACTATCATAATCCATTGCGGGGGATAACTTCATCATAATATTTGGGGTGATTTTTTCCAATTTCAAAACATCAGACAATCTTGGAGATAAATCTTCCGGATCAATCAAACGCCTATTCCCCTCTCGCCTATCCGGATCGATAAAAATTGCCTCAACTTCAATGGGAAATTCTTCTGCTTTCATTTGCAAAAAAGTAATATTTAAGTTATTGCGATTATTATATTTTGCAGCCAGCAAGGTATCTTCATCCAAATCGACCGCAAAAGTTTTTTGCTTATTTTCTGAAATATAGTGCAGATCAATTCCATTTCCACAACAAAGATCGGCATAAGTTTGAAAACGGGAAAAACGTTTGGCATGATATTTTGCCACTAATGTAGAACTAGCTTGTTGAGCACCTTTTGGGGTTAAAACAAATTCTGTGGAATTTTCCAGTTTCGACTTTTTCTGAATGTTAATCAACGACAGCAGGTCTTTTATCGGCTTGTCCGGATTTTTTTGTTCTAAAGCAATGATTTTGTTGATACTAAATTCTTCTTTATGCAATTGCAGAAAAAATTCTTTTCCATCTTCTGTTTCTAAAAATTTTATTATTTTCTTTTCAATATTCGCTTATTTTTTTTTCAAAACGAAAATGGAATTGATATTTGTCAAGCTACTCAACATACACGGTATTAAGCGAATCGTTGAATGAAGTCCCCCTCATCCTACTGTCCTCCTCCCTGTAGATATCGTTCTTGTCGAAATCGTTTTTCTACGAGTCGGCTTTGCTTCAGCAAAACGATCTCGATCAAAGCCGATTCGTAGCTGATTCCCGAGATCGTTTGCTATCGCAAGCCGACTCGCAGAAGGAACATAAGAGTAGCAGGAAGAATAGCAGAAATTTAACATTCCAATTTACACTCATCTTGCCCGTAGCTACAAATTCATTGACGGGATATATCTTGTTTTTGAGTTTTTGAAAAGATTCGAGGAGGAACGATGATTCAAGCTGTAATTTTTGATATGGATGGAGTGCTCATCAATAGTGAACCGGCCTATTTTGAAGTTGAGAAAAAATTATTCAAAAGACTGGGATTAAAAATATCCCATCAACAACACCAAACTTTTGTAGGAATGACGATGCCTACAATTTGGGAAATTATTAAAGAGAAAAATGAGCTTAATTATTCAATTGATGAACTTGTAGAGATGCACAAAGAAGGTATTTTTAATTATTTTATTAAAGCAGAAAAATTAGTTACAATCCCCGGTATAATGTTATTATTAAATAAATTAGAGAAGTCAAACAAGATCATCACTGTAGCTTCTTCCACCAATCGTGAATTAGTAAAAATAATTTTAGAAAAGATGAATATCTTAGATAGATTCAAATTCTATACAGGTGGCAATGAAGTTAATAAAGGAAAACCGGCACCGGACGTTTTTTTATTGGCCTCGCAGAAAATTGGCATTGCTCCCGAGAATTGTGTTGTTATCGAAGATAGTGAAAATGGAGTGATCGCAGCCAAGAAGGCCGGCACAAAAGTAATTGGCTTCATTAACCCCGATTCCGGGCAACAAGATTTATCCAGAGCTGACATTACGATAAAAGAATTTAGTGAAATTAACATCGAGATGTTAGATAAAATAATAAGATTAGATTCAGAAGATTTCTGCAAAACAGAAACTTATCGATAAAAATTTATAGGAGATATTATGGCAGACGTAATTGATTACAAATTATTTGGTGACGATATGCAAATCGTTGAAATCGAGTTGGATCCGGGAGAAGCAGTACGTGCAGAAGCCGGGGCAATGCTTTATATGGAAGATGGAATAGTGATGAACACAGGAATGGGTGGTGGTTTAATGAAAGGCTTCAAGCGCTTAATCACAGGTGAAAGTTTCTTCATCACAGATTTCATTCATCAAGGAAGCGGAAAATCACACGTTGCTTTTAGCGCACCATATCCGGGCAAAGTAATACCGCTGGATTTATCAAAATACAACAATAATTTCATCTGCCAAAAAGACGCTTTTTTGTGTGCAGCCAAAGGTACTGAAATTGAGATTGAGTTCACCAAAAAAATTGGAGCAGGTTTGTTCGGCGGTGAAGGTTTCATTCTTCAACACTTAAGAGGTGACGGAATGGCCTTTATTCATGTCGGTGGAACTGTAATAAAAAAAGAACTTAAAGCAGGCGAAAAACTTCGCATCGACACGGGTTGTATTGCCGGTTTTTCTACATCT
>DAOWES010000006.1 GCA_030638385.1 Candidatus Cloacimonadota bacterium
AAGAGATATTTATAAAGAAGATTACAATAACAATTATCAAAAGCCACTTTTTATTTTTCATGCAAGCACCATTACTTAATTAATTCCAATTTCCCATTTGTAAGTAGATAATGTTTATCCATTTGATTGGCGATCTGTTTATTATGAGTTATAATCACAAATGTTTGTTGAAAATCTTTGTTTAAAGAAATGAGAAGATCTATCAAGTCTTTGCTGTGTTTGGCATCTAAATTTCCGGTAGGTTCGTCAGCGAAGATGATTTTAGGGTTATTTACCAAAGCTCGAGCTACAGAAACTCTTTGCTGTTCACCACCGCTTAGTTGGTTTGGATAATGATCTTTTCGTTCATAGATATCAAACTTTTTTAATAATTCACGTGCTTTACGAATGCTTGCTTTGTGATCTCCTGTTTTGATGAAGGCAGGCATCGCAATGTTTTCTTCGGCTGTAAAATCTTCCAGCAAATAATGGAATTGAAAAACGAAACCGATCTGCTCATTTCTGAAAGAGTTCATGTTTTTATCTTTAACAGAAATTTTATTTTCCAAAAATTCAATTGTTCCGGAATCAACCTCATCAAGCATGCCCAAAATATGTAATAATGTGCTTTTCCCGGAACCGGATTGACCTGTGATGGCAACCATTTCACCGGAATTAATCTCTAAATTAATATCTTTTAGAATTTCCAGTTTTCCTTTCGCATCTTCATATGATTTTTTTAAATTTCTAACGTTTAATATTTTCACAAAATCTCCAGTTCTATTTTCCCGAACCACGTAGGATATCGGTTACTTGCAGTTTTTCTATTTTTTTTAGCGGAACTACTGAAGCAAAAAAGACAATAATTAATGAAGTTGTCAATGTTACCAGCCAGCTAAATATATCGAAATCAATATTGATTGAGTCGATGAAATAAATATCTCCTTTTAGTTGGAGAAAAGTTTGTTTTGAAAGTAAGAATGAGATCAACATTCCTAGTAATTGACCTAGGCAAATAGCTATGAAAGAGATGATCATTGTTTTTCCAATCAAGATCTTTTTTAACACTCGGTTGGGAGTTCCAAATGCTTTTAAAATTCCCAGTTCGCGGCGTTTATCTAAAATAGTGGCAGATACGGCACTGATAACATTGAATGAAGCAATGATAATGAGAAAGCTTAGGATTATAAAGATAACCCATTTTTCCAAGGCTAATAGCGAAAATAAGTTTCCATTGAAATCTAGCCAGGATGAGATTTGAAAATCAAGATTCAATTCGTGTAGCCATTTGTAGGCCAGGTAATCAGCTTTTTCGATATAATCTTGGCTAAGTTTAACTTCATACATTGTGGCTTGGTTATCGAGATTAAAAAATGTAGCAGTTGAATTAATATCACAAAAAGCATATTTTGAATCATATTCGTGCATTCCACTTCGATATAGTCCTATCACCACAAATTCTTGTTCATTTGGCTTCATCCCAAAAGGTGTTGCTTTTGCATTCAAGGGGCTAATAAGCTTTATTGTATCTTGTAAAGTTAAACCCAGTTCTTTGGCAATTTTATAGCCAATGACAATTTGGTTGGGCTGATTTAACTCATAGCTTCCTTCTGTTACGAATTTACGATAGGTGGTCGGTTGAGGAGATATCTGCCAATTGATACCACGTACAAAACAACCTTTGATTCTACCATTTGCAGAAGCCATTACCTGATTTGAAATAATCGGGGCAAATGATTCAACTTCCGGTTGCTTTTGCAAAAAAACATCTAACTTATTTTGTAAATTTTCATCTAGATTTGAGTCTTGACGATTGAAGATGTAAATATGGGAATTTACACCAAAATAGATGCGCTTCATTGCTTTTTCATACCCATCAAAAAGGGCGAGAGCAATGGTGAGTGTTGCCACTGAGATGATTATGCCTGTAATCATGAAGACGGAATCTGCTCTTAACCATTCTTTGCGTGGTGAAGAGAGATATTTTTTTAAAAAATATGATACGAGATTATTCATAATGCTTTTATTCTTTATTTTTATTATTTTGTATAGATGTATCTTTTTATCTTTTTGGTGGGAGTTTTTTCAAACGGCTCAGTCTGCTCAATTATATTTATAATTTTTGAGAATGATGTAACTTGGGAATTCACATTTTTTTTTATTTCAATTAATAAATTATTAATGAAGTGGCGCAATTTTGGTTCGGATAAATTTTTCCCACCATGATTTTTATCGATGAGATTGTAATTTAAGAATATTCTGGCAGTAATTTTTCCTTCATGTTCATAGACAATAGATTCATCAACCAGAGGATGCTTATTTATTTTAGCTTCAATCTCTTCCGGATATACATTTTCTCCCGAAGGTCCGACAATGACGTTCTTTGATCTTCCTTTTATATAGAGATAACCATCTTTATCAAAACATCCCAAATCACCTGTGCGGAACCAGCCATCTTCTGTAAAAGCTTCTTTTGTTCTGTCCGGATCTTTGTAATAGCCCTTCATTACATTGGCACCAATTGTCTCAATTTCACCTTCTCCGGTTTTGGGATCTTTATTGGCAATGCGAACTTTTATTCCCGGTGGTATCCAGCCTGTAGAACGGAATTTTGTTTTGTTGGGTCCACTACCGGCAATCAAAGGAGAAGTTTCGGTTAAGCCATATCCAATAGCATATGGAAAATTACAATCAATGAGGAATCTTTCAACTTCAGGCGAAAGTAAAGCGCCACCAATTCCAAAAAACTTAAGGTTATTTCCAAAAGATTTATACAGTTTTTTGCCGGCGATTTTATGCAGGATTTTTCTAAACATTGGTATGGCAAACAGTGCTCTACCCAAAGCAGATGAAGTTAGAGATGGCTTTATTTTAAATTTATAGATTTTTTCGATTATCAGGGGAACTGTTATCATCATTGTTGGCTTGTATTTCTGCATGGCCGGTAATAGTACTCTGGCAGTGGGCAATTTGCGCAGATAATAGACGGTCGATCCGTTCATGATTGCTAAAATTAACCCGGTGGTGCATTCATAGGTATGGGAAAGAGGTAGTACCGAAATATAAACATCAGACGATTTCACTTGGTGAATTGAGGACATGGCAAGTGCATCGAAAACGATGTTTTTATGGGTAAGCATTACGCCTTTGGAATGACCGGTTGTGCCACTAGTGTAGATAATGGAAGCGATATCATCTTCTTGCACATCGAGCGCTTTTAGTCCTGTAAATTCAAGTGCTTTATCTTTGAGTTTGAAAAATGGTTGGGTTTTTCTACTGATCGTATTTTTAAATTTAGCAATAGTAGTTTTTAGTGGTATGATGCTGAAATCATCCAATAAATATTTTAGAATGAGTGCTTCGGGGTTAAACTCTTCCACTTTACTGAATTGTTTTTGGGAAACAAATATAGCTTTGCATTCCGCCTGGCGTAAAATGTGATGTATCTCATGCTCCCGGAAATCGGGTAAAATTGGCACAATTATAGCACCCATTGTTGTAACTGCAAAATAGACGATTCCCCAATTTGGCTGGTTCTCGCTCAGCAGAGCAATTTTATCGCCTTTTGAAATTCCTTCCTGAGTTAAAGCATCTTGGATTTCGCAAACTTGCTCGTAAAATTCGTTGAGCCTCATCGGCTTTTCGTCAGCCCAACTTAAACTTTTTTTAGCCGGATAGAGTTTTACCGATCTTTCTAAAACGCATTTTAGGGTAAGTTTACTTAATTCCACGCACATTCTCCTATTTGAGGAGATATTGACCAATTCCAAGGTAGTTTAGTTAAATCATAATAAGCTGTCGGAATATTTGCAAACCGGCTTATCTTAATGAATAAGAGAAATAGAGTTATTGTTTTATGTATCAATTTATTCATTATTTTATCCTTAATTTTTTTTTGAGAAAAAAACTGAATGGTTTTGTGTCAAATGAAAGATAATGGAAAATGGATTTATTTGAAGTGTTGTTTGGTTATTTAGATAAGAGTCAAAAGCCCTTTCAAGTAATAGGAAAGGGCTTTTGTAATATTATGGTTAAATTATTTTCATTAAATTTGCTAGTTCAAGAGCTCCCATGGCGGAATCAAATCCCTTGTTGCCGGCCTTTGTTCCTGCTCGTTCGATAGCTTGTTCAATGGTGTTTGTGGTGATAATTCCAAACATGATTGGTAGGTTATATTTCAAACCAATAGTAGCGATGCCTTTGGTAACTTCTGCCGCCACATAATCAAAATGAGGAGTTGCTCCGCGAATTACAGCGCCGAGGCAGATGATTGCATCATATTTATTGCTGTCAGCTAGTTTTTGAGCAATTAATGGTATTTCAAAAGCTCCGGGAACCCATGCGATACTAATATCGTCTTCAGCAACTTCATGCCTTTTCAAAGCATCGATAGCTCCACTTACTAGTTTACTTGTTATGAATTCGTTAAATCGACTTGCCACGATGGCAAATTTTAGATTTTTCCCAGTTAAATTTCCTTCATAGATTTTGTTCATTATATCCTCCAAGATTAGCATTTTTTTCTAAATTATTTCCAAAAAAAAATCGGCCGAAATGGTGGGTCCAATAGGATAAGAGGGGGGATATCCTATCGAAGCCAACCACTCAACCGAAAAATATATTTAATTACAACATGTTAGCAAGTGTCCCATTCGATCTTTTTTGGCCTGAAAATATTTGATATTTTCAGGATTAGGATCAATTTCGATTGCCTTACGTTGCACTTCTATTCCGTATCTGTTTAGCTGCTCAATCTTGTGAGGATTATTTGTCATCAATTCGATGCTATTGACTCCGAGATCTTTAAGGATCTCAGAACCGATTTGATAATTCCTCAACTCAGGTTCGAAGCCCAATTTCAAATTCGCGTCAACTGTGTCCAGCCCTTTTTCTTGGAATTGGTAACTTTTTATTTTATTGAGTAGTCCGATTCCTCTGCCTTCTTGGCGTAAATATAACAGAATGCCGCATTTACGCTCATCGATGGCCTTTAGTGATCTTTCTAGTTGAGAACCACAATCACAACGCAATGAGCCTAAAAGGTCACCTGTGAAGCATTCAGAGTGTACTCTGGTGAGAACAGGCTCGGTCGAATTTTGGATATCTCCTTTCACTAATGCAATGTGAGGTTCAGAGCTATCCGGAGCAGAATAGGCATATAGATCGAAATTTCCAAATTTTGTTGGCATTTTTACCTTTGCTTCTCGAGTAATAGATTTGTGATTGTTTTTTTTGTAGGCTATTAAATCTTCGATACTGATTATTTTCAGATTCCATTTTTTCGCCATTTCGATTAATTGTGGCAATCTGGCCATTGTTCCATCAGGTAAAATAATCTCGCAAATTACGCCGGCAGGTTTAAATCCCGCTAATTCAGCAAGATCTACAGCAGCTTCGGTGTGTCCGTTTCGTTCTAAAACTCCTCCATCTTTTGCTCTGAGTGGAAAAACATGTCCCGGAGCAATAAAATCAGTGCGAGTGTTTTGTTCATTAATTAATTGTTTAATGGTATCCGCACGTTCAAAAGCGGAAATGCCGGTAGATGTAGATTTGTGATCTACCGAAATAGTGAAAGCTGTGTGGAAGGGATCCGTGTTGTTTTCTACCATAGGGTGTAATTGAAGTCGTTCAAGGTCGGCAGATTTCATTGGCATACACACTAAGCCGCGTCCATGGGTTATCATGAAATTGATAGCTTCTGGAGTTGCTGTTTCGGCAGGAATAATGAAATCACCTTCGTTTTCGCGGTTTTCATCATCAACCACGATGATCATTTTTCCATTTCTTAAATCTTCTAATGTTTCTGATATTGAATTTAATGACATTTTTTTTACCTCGTTAATAGAATCCGTTTTGGGTTAAAAATTCTTTGGTTATATTACTTTTATTTTTTTTATTTATGAAATTATATAGATATTTTCCAATTTGATCAACTTCCAGATTAACGCTATCGCCAATTGATTTTTTGGAAAGAATGGTTTCGGTGAAAGTGTGAGGAATTAATGATATTTCAAAACTTGTGTCAGACAATTTGGCAATTGTTAAGCTTATGCCATCGATGCAGATGGAACCTTCCGGAATAAGATATTTAAGTGTTTCTTCCGGGGCTGATATAGAAAATAAGACAGCATTATGAATCTTCTGAATATTAATAATATTTCCGGTGCTATCGATGTGACCACTTACGATGTGACCACCGAAGCGAGAATTGGCACGTAATGCTCGTTCTAGGTTGACTAAATCATTTAGTCTTAGATTCTTCAGATTAGATTTTTGAATAGTTACCGGCATTACATCAGCAGTAAAGCTAGTCTCATTGAAGTTAGTAACGGTTAAGCAAATTCCATTAACAGCAATGCTGTCGCCGAGTTGTATGTCAGAAAGAATTTTTTTACAGGCGATTTTTAAGCTGTATGAGTTGCCGGAATTATTTATTTGTTCCAGTCTGCCCATTTCTTCGATTATTCCAGTAAACATGTTAGTTCCTTTTGTTTTGATAGGAGGTTATCATAATATTGTCATCAAGCGTCTCGAAAGAGGTGTCTTTTAGTTGGATAGCATCTTTCATGTAGTCGATTGGAAGATTTCCTAACCAGCTTATGCCTTGATCTCCTATGATTTTAGGAGCTACGAAAAGTTGGATTTTATCAACTAAATTTGCTTTGATGAAAGATGTGTAAATTCCGGCTCCACCTTCTAGTAAAATGCTATTTATTCCAAGTTTCATCAGTTTTTGTAAAAGCTCTTTAAGATTGTTTTTCTCAAATTTTAATAAAATGATGTTATGATTTATGAAATCGCTGGATTCAATATGTTGAGAATGGTTATCCGTAACGCAGATGATTAGCGGTTTTTGCGAAGATAATTTGTAGGCATTGGAATTTAATATAGTTTCAAGTTTGAGATCAAGTGAGTCGACGATAATGATTTTTTGCGGATCTGAAGTAGGGCTATCTAGTCTCACATTTAGTCTCGGATTATCGATGAGGAAGGTGTTTTTTCCAATGATAATCCCATCTACGGAATTTCTTATTTTATGAACTTCCAGCCGGGATTTGTTATTTGAAATCCACTTCGAATCATTTGTGGGAGAAGCAATTTTTCCATCTAAGGTGATGGCTGATTTTAGAATAACAAATGGTTGCTTTTCGGTTACGTTTTTGATGAATATTTCATTTAATTGTTCAGCTTCTTTTTTAAGAACATTTTCCACAACTTCGATGCCGGCTTTGCGCAGTTTTTCGAAACCGCTTCCACAAACTAATGGGTTTGGGTCTTTCATTGCACAAACTACTTTGCTGATACCGCTTGCAATAATCAGATCTGTACAAGGTGGTGTTTTGCCAAAATGATTGCATGGTTCGAGAGTTACATAAAGGGTTGCGTCTTGGGCGAGCTTGCCTGCTTGTTGCAAGGCAACTACTTCTGCGTGCGCTTCTCCTGCTCGGCAGTGCGCACCTTTACCGATAATTCGATTATCTTTTACAACAATTGCTCCAACCATCGGGTTGGGTGATGTAAAACCTCGATATTCTTCGGCGAGCTCTAAAGCTAATCTCATAAATTTTTCCATAAAAAATACCCCTTTGTTCGGGGCTTATCTATGAATATCTATGATAATCATATTTTTATCTTCTTTCATCCAGACTATTAACTGTCGGTATTGGAATTTCACCAATTCAATCTGATATTTCAGACTCGCGGACTTTAACCGCCGGTCGGGAATTTCACCCTGCCCCGAAGACGTTGGTATAAAAAATTATTGCAGAACTTTATGTCAAGAAAAGAGAAGATTAATGAAAAAATAATCAGAGCAAAGTCGACTCGCAGATATCGTTCTTCACTTTGTTCAGAGCCGAATCTTAGCTGACTC
>DAOWES010000284.1 GCA_030638385.1 Candidatus Cloacimonadota bacterium
TCAACATCAATTGAATTGAAGTTAGATGTGCGATAAGTGAATGAAGTTGAATTAGGTGTATTTTGTTCATAATGATATATCTTACCATTACTTTCCCCAATCAGCATATCAAGCAATCCATCACCATCAATATCGGTATAGGTTGGTTTTGATTTATCCCCAACATCAATTGAATTGAAATTAGAGGTAACTAAACTAAATGAAGTTAATTTAGGTGCATTTTGCTCATAATGATTTATATTACCATTCAATTCCCCAATCAGCATATCAAGCAAACCATCATTATCAAGGTCGGTAAAGGTTGGTGCTGAATGAGACCCAACATCAATGGAATTGAAACTATCAGTTACAAGAGTAAAAGCATCAGAATTTTCAGCTAATTGTTCATAGTGATATATTCCACCAAAGAGCTTACCAATCAGCATGTCAAGCAGACCATCATTATCAAGGTCGGTAAAGGTTGGAGCTGAATTATACTCAACATCAATTGAGTTGAAGTTAGATGTTACTTTGCTAAAACTGTTTTGCGCAAACACACATACTGCCATAAACAGTAAAAATAGAACTAAAATTTGCTTTTTCATTTTTCCCCCGTTTTTGTTTTAATTTTTTCTAATTCAATTACTTCTTTCATATCATTTAAAATAAAGATTCTATCAAATCCACCCTCAAAATCAAATCATCAAACTAAGTTCCATTATTCTGTGCAAATCTGTGTTAATCAGTGTCTAATAACTTATTTCTTCAATCTCCTAACATTTCCAACTCGAACCGTAATTTTCTTACTATCAAAATATTCCAAAAGTTCCAACGCAAAATTACGACTTGTAAGCATTCGATCTCTAAAGTCAGCCAATTTCATCCCCTCAGGATTGGAAGAAATTATCTCACGAATTACTTTTTCTGCTTTTTCCAAAGTGGCCGTGTGGATAAAGTCCCCATTAATTACCACAAGCTTATTTTCATTACGGAGATGAGTTAAAATCATGCGGGCTCTTTTTTCTTCCACATCACAATCGATAAAGATATCCTCCGCTGCACAAAATAATTTTGAACAATCTCTGATATATTTCTCAATTGTAGCAATATTTGCTTTAAATTTTTCATCAATTAATACTTTATGAGACATTAATGCCCAGGTGTTATTAACTTTTTTAAGGCGATTATTCGTAATAAGATCAGCTAAAATCAATTGTAAAGTTGGATAATGTATATCTGTTTTATTTTTACCGAAAAGTCCTAAAAGTTCATTAAAATTCTTACCTTCCGGCAGCAATGGATTTGCTTTGTGAAATTTATATAAAAGATCTTTAATTTTACTCTTTATCTCACTATCCATTTTTTCAGAAAGCAAAATCAACCCGTTTTTATCATGATAATTTATTATTTTATCGTTATTTGCTTCAGCTATTTCAATAATTTCGGCTTCGTTTAGATTCAGATGAATTGCAATCTGTGATGAGCGCAAAGGTAAAATAGATTTTTCCAACTCTCCAATAATGAGAGTGTTCAGCTCACCAGCGGCAATTTTTTTAACAATCTCAATCTGTTTTTCGCGTCTTCGTTTATGATGAAGAGGATGAGCATCGATAATCTCTCCACCACCAATCGTGCGATCATCTGAAGAACTTCTGATAATAAAGTGATCTCCAAACTGCGTAATTATCTCTTTGGGAAGATGTATCTGCACCAAACCGGTTTCACTTGAAATTAAGCTTTCTCGATCAAGCAGGTGAATTTTTGCTGTTTGCCGAACTGTTCCAATTAGGAAAATCAATTGGCTCCATCTGCTCAATTCAAAATCGGGATGAAAAATTGTCAATTTGGCATCGACCATGTTTGTGGCTGATATTTTTCTATCTGAAAGCAACATTCCTTTTTGGAATTCATTTTTTTTCAAGCCAACCAAATTCAATGAGGCGCGATCTCCGGCCATAATAGTTTCTGCTTTTTTTCCATGTCGTTCGATGCGCCTAATTCGTACCTCTTTTTCATCCGGTAAAAGATACAAACTATCTTCTGTATTGATGCTTCCGGAAAGAACTGAACCATTTACAATGGTACCGATGCCTTCGATAGTAAAAATTCTATCAATATACATCCTAAACACACCTTCTGCCGAACGCTGAGGAATGGAATCTACTAGTTTCTCAATTTCATTTAACAGCTGCTCTAAGCCTCGATTATTTGTGGCCGAAACAGGAATTATTGGTGCATTTTCCAAAAAAGTATTTTCTACAAATTCAGAAATTTCTTCTGTGGCAAGCTCCAGTAAATCTTCATCTACTAAATCGGCCTTGGTTAATACCACAATCCCCTTTTTTACCTGCAATAACTTCATTATTTCTAAATGCTCAATTGTTTGTTGCATCACACCTTCATCGGCAGAAATCATCAATAACACAAAATCAATTCCGGATGCACCCGAAACCATTGTGTTTATAAAATCAGCATGCCCCGGCATATCTACAATTCCCACACTATTACCACTTGCCAAGTCGAGATGAGTAAATCCTAAATTGATCGTAATTCCACGTTTCTTTTCCTGTTTATGGGTGTCGCAATCATATCCTGTTAAGGCTTTTATTAAAGTTGTTTTACCGTGATCTACATGCCCCGCAGTTCCCATTATTAGATGTTTTGTTGCCATATTTCACCTTAATTAATTTATTTAATCTGTTATTTTCTATTTAATCTTGAATTAGAAATTTAATAATCTTCAATATATGTCAATAATTTGGAGGGAGAATATTTCACCACGAAATCCCTAAAGCACAAAGTTCCCTAAAAAATAATTTTGTATCTGTCTAAATTACATTCACATATCTTCTTTGTGTTCTTAGTGTCTTCGGGGCTTTGTGGTAATTTCTCTTCATTTTCACCCCGAAAGAAAATAGGATAAAATTTAGTCTATTCCTCTTTTCTTTTCAAAGGAAAAGAACTTTTTTCTTTACTGATTATGATAAAAACAAAAATTTATCTGCAGAGAGGATGGGACTGGTGTCTCAGCTGGTCTTCAAAACCAGTACCAGGCAGCTAAAACTGTCTGCGGCAGGTTCGATCCCTGCCCTCTCGGCCAATTTTCAAATTAATAAATCTTAAGTTATCCACATTATTACTTTTAAAAAAGTCATTAGACACTGATTAACACAGATGGGCACAGATGAGTGAACTCAATATTTATAATAAAATTATCAGCGCTGCACCACCTAACATAATTAGCGTGGCAATTGTCTTCCTTAGTAGATAATGTTCTTTAAATAATTGACCACCTATAACCACCGCAAAGAAAACAGATATTCTTTTCAGAGCCAAAACAAGTGCTACCGATCCCGCTTTAACTGCGAAGATATGTGACGTTCTATAAATTATTGTAAATAGAGAAATTAATAAAATCAGCTTCCAAGAATTTTTAGCAGTTTGCAAAAGTGATTTTGGTGATTTCCTAACTATAAAAAATAGTATAAGAAAATTTATTCCAATGAAAAAATGCTGAAAAGTAAGCATTGTATAAGGCGGAAGTTTGAAATCTCGCAATAACCATTTATCTACTAAGGAAGTTACTGTGAAAATAATAAGTGCCCCCAGTAAATAACGATGTCCTTTCGATTTTCCAAAAAGCTTGAAAGGCGCCAGTAAATCTTTGGTGTGAACAAGCTGCAGCACATAAGTTCCTATTAAAAGGAGAATCAAGCCTACTGTTTGCCAAGTTGAGAGCGTTTCTTTGAGAAAAATAAAAGCGAAAAATGCTACCAAACCGGGCGTAATAACAAGTAATGGCAAAGCACCGCTAATCTCCAAATTACGAATACCATGCATAATGAAAAGAAATGCAAACATTCCCAAGATAGATTTCCCAAATAAAACCAATAAGGCAGGATTATTTAGATTTGCAAAATTAATCGTGAATAAAAATGGCAAACTGAGAACAATATTAAAAATGGCTAATAATGTGGAAAATTCTAAAGCACGCTCCTTAAAGAGAGTTTTCTTTTCTAAAATCGCTGCACTTGCTGAAAATAGTGCTGATAACATTGCAAAATAATACCATTGTAAATTCATCTATCATCCTTGTTTCTCATCAAATTGTGATGAGAGTTTTTTTGACAGATTTTAAAATTTTGTCCTGAAA
>DAOWES010000140.1 GCA_030638385.1 Candidatus Cloacimonadota bacterium
TAAGAAGGGATCCTCTTTTTCAAAAAAGGTCATTCAATAATGGGCTATCTATTGCCTTATTCCGGTTAGAGAAGATTTGAGAATTATCGAAATAATAAGATAATTCAGAGGGGGATCTTCTCTTAACGAGGCTAAAGAATAGCACATACAATAAAATCAAATGAAAGAATTAAGAAAAGTTTATAAACCATTAAATCAATTTGGGGTCAAGTGTAACACAAGCATCCTGCTTGTCCGCCCTATTCTTATTGGTGAGCGTCTTACTTTTGTCATCCAAGATGGATGACTTACTTTGCAAAATTCACTATAGCATAATATCCATTTAGAATGAACTAAACATTATCCTCTGGGTTGCACGGACATAATGTTTGAGCACTGCCACGCCAGATGGCGTTTTTATCATTAAAAGGATGCACCCAATAATAATGAAATTGAAGTGTTAGTACCTTTTACTTTTTCAAATACGCAATAATCTTGATAGTCATCTCCTATAGATGGCCCAAAAATAGCCTCTCCAGTAGATTTAAAATCATTCTCACCAAAGCTGTGACTTGCTCTCAATTCAATTCTATATCGACCGGCGGAATATTCAAAACCAAAAACTGCACTAAAATCGAAAATGTTCAAATTAGATAAGTCACCATTATGAGATTCATCCCCATCTTGCCTCAGCTCATATTTGCCATCGACGAGAATATTGAAGGATGGGCCGAAAATAATATTTAGATTTTTAGAAATAAAATGCTCTGTTGTAGCTTTTAGTAGAATTGGGATTTCAAGATAATATAAATAATAATGTCCATTAACTTTAAGATCTAATTCTGAGCTATCTTCGTCTATCAGCCCATCACCATCGTTATCGAGAAGATCAAATGAATCTTCATCAAAATGTCCATCTGTATCGTTGTCTAAGCATATTCTTTCTTTACCATTGTAATTTGCTCCCCTGGATGAAAACATTAATTCTGGTTGCAATATAAGCCAATGGTTTACTCTTTTATTTAAAAATAAACCAACCGAATAATTAGGCATATATTCGAAATTAATCATATTCTTGCCAGTAAGTGTTGAATAATTAAAGCCAACTTTTACTCCTTTTTCATCAATCGCCATAAGATTAGAACATAGAAGAGTTAATGCTAAAACCAAGATTGAGAATTTAATCAAATTCATAATTACTCCATTTATTTTGTATTAATTAAAAAATCTAGCATAAATATAAATGCCGCCTAATGTTTGAAGCCTGCCACGCTCTTCTTGCTTCTCTTCGTGCTTATCGTGGGTGAGTGTATTATGCTTATTTTTTCAATAAGTTAAAGAAAAAATTAAACGCCTTATTTGAGCAAATTTAAAATACAATGTGTGATAACAATGTACAAAGCTGGTAGAGAGTAAGCTATCCCAAAACAAGATGAAGTTGAAGTTGGCTGAAACCGTACTAAACACTCATTTCTCAGCTATTTACTATTCTCGATTTATTTTTCATATCTTTTTAAAACGTTAATAAAATCTTCATCTTCAAGATAACTTTTCCAATCTTCATCATCTCTTACAAATTCAACATTGATTTCACCCAATTTTAGGCTTTTATTTAAATAAGACAGTGCGTTTCCCTTATCTGATTTTAAAGCATGAATACAAGATAAATTATAACCACTCCCACCAAGTTTAATACCTTTTTCTAATTTTTCAAAAGCTTGATTATACAATTCTTCCGCTTCTTTTCCTTCTTTGGTTTTTGCCAAGTTTCCTAAATAATTTCCCCAGTTGTTAAAGGCGTCGTGAATATCTGGTTTTATTGCAATAGCCTTTTGGTATTTTTCAAAAGCTTGATTATACAATTCTTCCGCTTCTTCTCCTTCTTTGGTTTTTGCCAAGTTTCCTAAATAATTTCCCCAGTTGTTAAAGGCATCGTGTTTGTCTGGTTTTATTGCAATAGACTTTTGGTATTTTTCAAAAGCTTGATTATACAATTCTTCCGCTTCTTTTCCTTCTTTGGTTTTTGCCAAGTTTCCTAAATAATTTCCCCA
>DAOWES010000042.1 GCA_030638385.1 Candidatus Cloacimonadota bacterium
AACTCTTTATATTGCATAGCCCTTCGTCTCCGCTCAGGGTGACGATATTTGAGGGTCTCAGGCTTTTTTACGAGTTCATCATTTATAAAAATCTAATCTTCGATCACCAAAAGCATCATTGTACTCAGTAATTGTTTTATCATCGGCTAGTGTAGGGTCTATTTCTGTAATATAGATAGATTCTTCAGTTTGATTCATGCGATGAATTATCTCTCCTTTAGTTGTCAATATTTGGCTCATTCCTGTGAAAAATTGTTTTTTATCACCATTAATCTCTTCACCGGTTCGATTTGAAGTTATCGAGAATATCCTATTTTCCAATGATCTGGTAATCATTGCTTGTTGGCACCAAGGTAGCACAAGGTTGGCTGAATGAGTAATTATCTGAGCACCTTTCAAAGCTAGAGTTCTGGCTGCTTCCGGAAAAATCCAATCAAAACAGATCATTAATCCTACCTTCACGCCATCTTTGGCTTCAAATACATTAAACCCGCTATTTCCCGGTTCAAAAAAAAGTTTTTCCTCATAAAACAGATGCGTCTTTCTATATACAAAGATCTTACCATCAGGATTTATTAACATTGATGAATTATACAGCTTGTCGTCATTAAGCTCTACAAATCCTACTACATAACTACAGTTATTCGCTTTTGCCAATCGACTAAATAAAAGTGCTGTTTTGCCAGTATAAGCATCTTCAGCTACAGATCTCACCTCTTCTTTGCTGCCAAATACATAACCACTGGTAGCTAATTCGGGGAATACTACCAGGTCGGCTTTTATTCCTTTTAATAGTTGGTTCATTTTATTTAAGTTTTCATCAACTTCAAATAAGTTTGGTTGAAATTGAGCTACGCCTACACGATATTTCATTTGTCTATCCTCCGATTAGGTTTCTTTTTAGATTTTCTGTATAATGAGTTTTGCATAATTAAGATATTTTGTAAAACCTCATCCCGACCTTCTCCTACCAGGAGAAGGAGTAAGAAAAAGAAAAACGATCTCGATACAAAGTCATTGCCCCCTCTCCTCGCAGGAGAGGGCCGGGGTGAGGTCAGTTAAAGTATCCTTCGTCTCCAATGCTGTTTTAGTGAAAACTACGCATTCAACGGCTCAGGGTGACAATATTTGAGGATCTCAGGCTTTTTTAAAGTGGACTCTAAAGAATCAATTATGCAGAACTAAATATTCCATTTTCTAAGAACGTAAAATGGATAAATTTGTCAAGTTTGCCAAATCATCAAAAGATAAGTAATTTTAATAGCCTCAATTAATTAACTACTTGACAGATGAACCGGCAGATTATTTTTCGATCATATAAAGGCGCATAGAAAAATTTACTGACGAGGGATAGTCAGTATTTTTTTTATTTAATAACCACTGAAATCAGTGGTTTAATTGTTTATAGATAGAATACTGGAGAGTATGATGAAATATATAGAAAGATTTGAAGAGATAGCGAAAGAGGCCTGTCATAAACAGGGTGTGGCTCTTTATGATATTGAGACAATACATGCTGCAAAAGGTTTGGTGATAGTTTTATATATTACTAAAATTGGCGGAGTAACAGTAGGTGAATGTCGTTCTGTAAGTAGAACAATTTCTATGGTTATGGAAGAAGATGAATTTATTGATGAAAGATATTATTTAGAAGTATCTTCACCGGGTTTGGAAAGAAATTTAAAGTTGAAAAAGCATTATGTTAGTGCCATTGGTGAGAAAATACAAATTACATTTTTAGATGAAAATGAGGATAGTGTTACCAAAGTAGGTGAATTAACTGAAGTATTACAAGAGCATGTAGTAGTGGCGTTTTTGGAAGAAGAGCTTCCAATATTATTCAAAAACATAAAAAAAGCAAAAACATATTTTGATTATAAAAAGGATAAATAGGAGATATTATGAGTGCTAATCTGATGAGATCATTAGCTGAATTAGCAAATTTGAAACAGTTAAATAAGTCAGAACTTTCTACAATTATTAAAGAAGGTTTGAAACAAGCTATTTCAAAAAAATTAACTAGTGAAAATAATTTGGTAATCATCGCCGATTTTGATACAAACAGAATTGAAGCGAAATTTGAAAGAATTGTAACAGAAAGAGATTATAATTTGGGTGAGATTTCTTTAAAAGAAGCCCGCCAAATAGATGAAAACTTAGAGTTGGGAGATACCGTTCCTACTTCGATGTCAATTTTAGATTTCGAGCCAAAAGTTATTAGGAATGCCAGAAAAGCAATTTTAGAGCGTATTAAGGCAATGGAAGAAAATCGCATTATCGATGATTATGAAGCGCAAAGACATCAAATAATTTCCGGAACAGTAAGAAAAGAAGATTACAACGGATATATCATCAATATTGGTTACACCGATGCCTTATTGCCCAAAGATGAGCAGATCGAAGGTGAATATTTTAAACCAAATGATATCATTCGAGCTTTTGTGATTGATATTAGAAAAAGAAGAAATGATGTCGTTGTCGTACT
>DAOWES010000302.1 GCA_030638385.1 Candidatus Cloacimonadota bacterium
AATGAACTTTGTCGGTAAGCCGTGTGCGGGAAAACCGCATGCACGGTTTGATGAGGGGAGCAGGAGTAATCCTGCTTCTACTCTACTGTCTATTTTAATCCGCAGGATTTTATTTATTTCAAAGATAGGTTTTAACCTATCGGAAAAGTAGAAATAACAGGCCTCAGACATCCTTCGTCTCCGCTCTGGATGACAAAGGGGGAAAGGGCATCCTTCGTCTCCAATGCTGTTTTAGTAAAAACTACGCATTCAACGGCTCTGGATGACAATGTTCAGGATAACCAAATTTTAAAGCAAAATTTGAGCCTAAATAAAAAAAATTCAACCTCAATACCACCTGCTTCCCTTCACTCTTTTACTATTTGACGAAAAGCAAGCCCTTTCTATTTTGTGTTTTTATGATTCATAAAATAGGAGTTCTACAGATGGGAAAAATTTTGGTAATTGCCGAAAAGCCTTCAGTTGGTCGAGAATTGGCGAAAATATTGGAATGTAATAAACAAGGAAACGGTTGTTTGATTGGTAAGGATCACATTGTTTCTTGGGCGATCGGACATTTGATTACGCTTTGTGAACCTGTAGATTATAACCCGGATTATAAGCGTTGGAATTTCATAGATCTTCCCATTTTACCGGAAAAACTCAAATTAAAACCTGTCGATAATACGATAAGACAATTTAAAATTCTTGAAAACCTGATGAATGATAACCAAGTTGATTCACTTATCTGTGCTACTGACTCCGGACGCGAAGGAGAATTGATATTCCGCTACATCTATCTAGCAACAAATTGTTCAAAGCCCTTTAAACGTTTATGGATCTCCAGCATGACAACCAAAGCGATTAATGATGGTTTCAAAAACATGAAGGATGGTAGTGAATATGATAATCTTTTTGATTCTGCGCGTTGCCGTTCCGAAGCTGATTGGTTAGTTGGCATAAATTCCAGCCGAGCTTTTAGTATTAAATATGATGCACTCCTCCCCATCGGTCGCGTACAAAGTCCTACTTTGGCAATAATTGTAGAGCGTCAGCATGAGATCGATAATTTCAAATCAACACAATATTGGGAAATTGAAGTAGAATTTGAAGATTTCAAAGCTATCTGGTTTAAATTATCAAATAACAACAGCAAGATTTTAGAGATTGAAAAAGCCAAAAATATCTGTGAAAAAATTGAAAGTAAAACCGGAATTACCGAAAGTGTGGAACTCGAAAAAAAATCACAACCCGCTCCTCTTCTCTATGACCTGACAGAATTGCAACGTGATGCAAACAAAAAGTTTGGCTATTCAGCTCAACAAACGCTTACTTTAGCCCAAGATTTGTATGAGAAGAGAAAGATGATTACATATCCTCGTACAGACAGTCGTTATCTTTCTGATGACATGAAAGAGACAGTTGCAAACACCCTTAAAAAATTATCTGTGGAACCTTATAGAGGTTATGCCGAAAAATTATTAGCGATGGAAAAGCTGCCATTTTCCAACCGCATAATAAACAATAAAAAAATCACTGATCACCATGCCATTATCCCGGCTGAAACAACTCCCAATCTAAATAGATTATCGCCTGATGAAAAAAATATCTATAATCTCATCGTAAAACGCTTTTTTGCTGTATTTTATCCCAAATATAAATATTCCATTACCCGCATCACAATGAAGGTGGAAGAGGAATTGTTTATGGCAAAAGGTAAAACCGTTCTCGATTGGGGCTGGAAATATTTCTATAAATCAGATTCAAATAAGAAAGAAGAACAGGTGCTACCTAATATCAAAAAAGGTGATGAACGCCAAGTAAAGCGTAGCGAATTATTGGAAAAGAAAACGACTCCGCCCAAATCTTTTACAGAAGCAGCCTTGCTTTCGGCCATGGAAAATGCCGGAAGATTTGTCGATGATGAAGAACTGAAAGAGCAATTGAAAGATAATGGTTTGGGAACTCCGGCGACTCGTGCTTCCATTATCGAGCGTTTATTGCAGGTAAAATATATTGAGCGAAAGGGAAAATCATTAATCCCAACAACCAAAGGGATCAAGCTTATCAGTGTAGTTCCTGCGGCCTTAAAATCTCCGGATTTTACAGGAAAATGGGAACGTGGTTTATCTTCCATTGCCAAAGGAGAATTGGAAGCTGAACGCTTTATGAAAGGGATTACCGATTATGTTCGGAAAGTTATCAAATTGGCAGATAACAAACCGGGTAAAGTTGTCTTTGAAAACAAAAATCGCCAGGAAATCAAAAACGCAATTGCAACCTGCCCCAAGTGTGAACGTGGTTCTATCTTGGAAAATGAAAAAAGTTTCTATTGTTCCGATTGGCGACGTGGCTGTAAGTTTAGTATTTGGAAAAACAAATTCGCCAATTTCGGCATCACTTTCGACAGCAAAATGGCTACAACACTTTTCAAAAAGAAAAAGCTTAGCGACGTTAAAATTACTTTGGCAAAAGACAATTCCAGTGGCACAATAGATATCGAGCTCGGACGTAAGGGAATTATTAAAATTAATAATATGAAAATGGATTAAGGCGACAACCGTCTTCGGCTAATTGCTAACCCTCTAAAAATCCGGTGATAGACTAAGATAATAGGAAGGCCTACTAAACTCACCTAAATTTGTATTCCAAGCAATATCAAACTTCAACACAAAATATCCCAGATTTATTCTTGGTCCAAAACCAAACCCAACCTTAAGATCTTCAAAACGACCTGTATCATAAAGCTTTAGCATAGAATCATCCCAAACTGTCCCCACATCCACAAAAGCACTTCCACGAATATTCCCCATATATATGGGAAGCGGAAACGCTACTGATAGATTATCAATAAACGGAAAACGTATTTCTGCATTTGCTACCACTTTTTTTGTTCCTAATAACTCATCATCATAAAAACCGCGCACGCCATTATAATAATCCAAATCAAATCGTGTATCTGTATCGCCAAAAATCTGACCACCTAAAAGTCTGAATGCAAAGGCATAACGTTTATTGAAAAAATGGTACTTACGAATATCAAAATAAACAAGCGAATGATCTTCCATCGTTGTTAAATTATGCTGCAAAATCAAAGCGCTTTTCCAACCGGACATGGGACCGGTTAAGCCATATATGGCATTATCAAAATTAATTGTAAATTGAGGTCTGAGTACACTTTTTTCATACGGTTCAAGGTCATACTCATTTTTCACATCCGGATCGATAAAATCCTTTTCCCACTTCTTATTAAGATCATAAGTCCAATCATAATGCAATTCGTGACGATAGAGCATCGCATCAAAATCCAATCGCCAAAATTTATTAAATGGATAACGAAGAGTTCCCATCACGCCATATTCTTTCTGACGCTCCCGCAAATATCCATAAACAGACGTATCTTTAATAAATCGAGCCACAAAAGAATTATTCAAATACAACCCGGCAACACCATAATCGATGCGATTTGCTAAATACAAATAGCTAAGTATAATATTGGAATTTTCCAAAGATCCTGAAATTCCCAAATTTACACCGAACGCTTTATCTCCCATCAGATCGCTCATGCTAAATTGAATTTGGGCAAAAGTTCCGCCAGTGGGTGAATAGGCCATTCCTCCCCAAAGATTATCCAAAAAAAATCTGGTTTTATAATCACTTATGGTAGGCTTTTTCACATCAATAGGCTTTTTATCAAGTTCATAGTTATACTTTCTATCAAGGCTATCCTGCTTAATTATATCCCCGATCTCCATCTTACTTACATTCTTTCTTAATTCCGGTAATTCCTTTCTAAATGTTCTTTCACGTTCTCCAAACAATTCATATTCACTCAAGGAAAATTTTTCGCTAAAATCATCTTCAAAACTAACAGCTGCCGGTTGTTGATAATCCTCATATTCCAAGTTTTCAAGTGGATTTGAAATAAGAAATATATCCCAGCCACGATCATAGAAACAGGAGAAAATCAACTCATCATTATCTTCATTCAAATCACCCGAAATAACAGAGCCTAAACATTTTGTAATCTTTGCTCGTTTACCTGTTTCAAGGTTGATGGTTTCTAAATTTACCGTAACTTCATTCTCTCCTACAAAGATGATATTCTCACCCTTATTATCCCAAATGGGCGCGGAATTATTCTCTGAATCATCTGTAACCTGATAAAAAACATTATTACTAAAATCATAATAAAATATATCTTCCGAAAGTTGATAGAATAAATGATTTTCCACCGATTCCCGATTGGTTTGGCGCTCACTGCAAAAAGCTAATCTCGTTCCACTATTATCCCATTTTGGATCAGAATCATAATACCTATCGTCAGTAATTTGCTGCAAAGATCTATCATTTAAATCATATACATAGATATCACATTGGAAATCTCTCTGCCCGGAAAATGCAATTTTATCTCCAGCAAGGTTGATATCAATTTCATAAATAGTTTCAATTTCAGGAATTGTTATCGTTTCAACGATCTTTTTGTTTTTTACACTGGCAACTTGAATTAGATCTCCAGCGGAAGTTTTGGCGGCAAAAGCAAATTTATCATTATCCGGGAAAAATGCTAAATTATTTTTCATAAGATGAAATTCTTCTATCTTGCCGGAAGTTTCACCTTTGATAATTCGAGTTGGCTTTTGAGGTTCTAAAATTGAATTCTTCCAAATATCGGTGTGAATTTTCATATCTGAGAAATAGAGATAATCTCTCGTTCCCGGTATGAAATATACAGGAAAGTTCATACTTGAACCATCTTTTTCATGAAATGTTAATTGTTCGAAAACTTCATAAGGTACATCAAACTCTTGCAGATAAATACTATATTTTCTTTTTAGATAGTTTCGCCAACGTTTTTGCAATTCGTCAAATTCAAGGTCAAAAACTCTCTTTATCGCCAGTTCGGGAATTTTGGTAAATCTTAGTGCATAAAACAGATCCATCACTTTTTCGCGACCATATTCCTCTGCTAAATATGCCAGAAATAACTCTCCCAAACGATAAGCATAAAATCCACCAATCATATTAATTTCAGGAATAGTATCATTAAATAGCAGATCAATCACA